>CANKUF010000152.1 GCA_947486675.1 Acidimicrobiaceae bacterium | reverse complement strand
AATTCCCGAAACGTTGAGTTCGTCTGCTTTCACTGCAATATCATTCAACAATTTCGTTGGGTCGTATCCACCCGGTGCAAACATGAGCGTGAGTGACGCCTTGTTCTTCTTCAAGTAGCGCAATGACTGACCAACACCTGTGCGAACACCCACAGACATCAAACGCGTGCGATCGACAACACCAGGAAGTCCGAGATTGATTGGAGTGGTGAAACCTGCTGCGCGCAAGTCTTTCAACCAACTCAAAATGAGTGGAGCATCGAAGCACATTTGTGTTGATGCAAGACCCTTCACGCCATGACTCTTCAGCAACGCTTCTTTTTCGATTACCGAATTGTGCAAGTCACCCTTGCTGATCGTTGAATGACCATCCGGATACGCACCAAAACCGATAGTGCTCACTCCAGGTTTCGCTTCCAGGAAATCTTTCATGAAGGGAAGCGCATATTGGTAATGCGGCGGAACTTCTGCGTCACCACCAATGATGAACACTTCCTTGATCCCCTTTTCGCGCACCCATGCCGCCAACTTGGCTGCGTGCTCTGGACCTTCAACCAAACGTGCGGCAAAGTGTGGAACCACATCGTGACCTTTTTCGAGCAGTTGCTCGCAGAGTTGCTGAGTTGTGGCAATTCCTTTTGCCGGCGAGCACGTCACCGAGACTGACGCGCCCTTTGGCAAGTCGGCAATTGCTTGGTCAAGTGACTTCAAAGGAACGAGTTCATAGCGCATATTGCGCACTAGGCGCTGCGCTGCAGGTGTGGTCTTTCCTCCACGCTTGCTTTTGCCGAGAAGTGTCGAAATGATGCTCATTGTTGCTCCATATTGTGTTTTTGATAATTGGGGGTTGAAACTCAGCCGAACGTATCGGGCAGAACAGCCTTGCGTTTAGCGATGTATTCCTGCAACTCGGCGTCAATTGCGTCGTCCAATGCAGGCGGTTGATATGAGGCAAGGCGTTCTTTCCACAGTCTGTTTGCGCGCTGCGAAGCGTCCAAACTGCCGTCTTCCACCCACTGCTCGTAGCTGTTGTTGTCGGCGGTATCTGAACGGTAAAAAGCTGTTTCAAAGTTGGCCAACGTGTGCGCTGTTCCCAAGAAGTGATTTCCCGGTTCGTTTTCTCGCATCGCGCTCATTGCTTGGCCATTTTCCGTGATGTCAAGACCTTTACCAAACGTCATCATCATGCCCAGTTGGTCGCAGTCAAGAACAAACTTTTCGTATCCAATGGCCAGTCCACCTTCCAACCAGCCGGCTGAATGCAATACAAAGTTGGTTCCCGCCATGATCGTTGGAATGAGTGTTGAAGCACTTTCGTATGCGGCCTGAGCATCAGGAAGTTTCGATGCGCACAACGAACCACCAGAACGGAATGGAACACCAAGCCTGCGGGCAAGTGCAGCAACGGTGTACAACACCATGGCTGGTTCTGGAGTGCCAAATGTTGGAGCGCCAGTAAGCATGGACATTGAACTTGCAAACGAACCAAAGATGACTGGAGCACCTGGGCGCACGAGCTGACAAAATGTCATTCCAACAAGTGACTCGGCAAGAGTTTGCGAGATAACACCTGCAGAAGTTGACGGCGCCATCGCACCAGCCAAAATGAACGGCGTAATGATGCACGCTTGATTGTTCGATGCGTACACCTCGGCCGATTCCAACATGGTGGCGTCCCACACCAGCGGTGACGATGCATTAATGAGGCTGGTCATGACGGTGCGATCTTGTAAGTCGCCACCGAATGCGATGCGTGCCATGTTCACACTGTCCTGTGCCCGCTCCCCTGCAGTTACCGATCCCATGAAACCTTTGTCGCTGTATTTAATGTGCGCGTACACCATGTCGAGGTGGCGCTTGCTGACAGGAATGTCTACCGGTTCACACACGGTTCCACCTGAGTGGTGAATATACGGAGACATGTATGCAAGCTTCACAAAATTCTGAAAGTCGGCAATGGTTGCGTAGCGGCGCCCGTTGTCTAAGTCGTGCACAAATGGCGAACCGTAGTTTGGAGCAAACACCGTTGCATCGCCACCAATTTGCACATTGTTTTCGGGGTTGCGTGCATGCTGCGTGTAAATACGCGGGGCACTCGCCTGAATGATGCTGCGGCACATGCCGCGCGGAAAGCGCACGCGAGTTCCGTCAACAATTGCACCTGCATTTTTGAAACGCTCGATCGCACTTGGGTAGTCACGAATCTCGACACCAATTTCTTCCAAAATTGCGTCTGCGTTGTCTTCGAGAGTTTGCAGACCCTCTTCGGAAACCATTTCATAGGGTTTGATCAACCGAGTGAGATACGGCTCACGAATGGCATTTGACGTTTTACGAGTTGATTGGCGAGCCGCGCGGCCGCCTCCCTTTCGGTGATGTACTTCTTCAGTCATTATCTCCCCACTTCTCTCATTATTCTCGCAGAAATCATTATGCGCGGCGACGCCTTCGCTGGCCTCCGCCAGCACCATCGCTTGATCCTTCAGTTCTCGGTGGCAATGTGACCAAAGTCGACAGGTTCGGCGTTGGCGCGTAAGCATGCGGAAACGCCATGGCAGCCACAAAGAGATCCTGGAAGCGGGGCTCTGTTGCTGTCTCGATCTTGGTTACATGCGTAACGGTGTGTTCCATCTCTCGTCGTTGCGCACGCGACAGCAAGGCTTTTGCCGCGCCTGTACCTGCAGAGTTTCCTACTGATCGCACTCCTGGCAATGGGCAATCAGGCACCAAGCCAAGCACCATTGCATACGTTGGATCAATATGTGCGCCGAATGCGCCTGCGAGTCGAATGTCATGCACTTCAGGCGATCCAGCATGTTCAACTAACAAATCAATTCCTGCACGCAACGCTGCTTTCGCCAATTGAATTGCCCGAATGTCATTTTGCGTGATGAACAATTTGGTGTCGCCGTTTTCGTACAGCAAGTACGAAAACGTGCGATCGTCAGCAACAACGCGGGGTGTCTTTTCAACAAGGGAACCCTGTACCACTCCGTCTTGA
>CANKUF010000151.1 GCA_947486675.1 Acidimicrobiaceae bacterium | reverse complement strand
ATGGCCACTTGCAGAGGAATTAACGGCAGATGTTGGCGGTCGCGACATAACTACTGGTCTTCCACGTGCGCAGGTGATTACTAGCGAAGATGTTCGTGCGGCTCTTGATGAATCAGTCGGCATGATTGTTGCCGCAATCAAAACCACGCTCGAACGAACACCGCCAGAGCTTGCTGCCGACATTATTGGTCACGGCCTGGTGTTGTCGGGTGGTGGAGCATTGTTGGCTGGTTTGTGCGAACGCGTCACCTATGAGACCGGCATTCACGCGTATTTGGCGCCTGAGCCGTTGTATTCCGTTGTGCTTGGATGCGGACTGACTTTGGACAACATTGAAGCGATGAAGGGTCTGACAACACAGACCTCATTCGACTAGGTCGTATTGGTACACGATTGTGCCTGCGATTTCGGCAAGACGTAAAAGAGCCATCGCGCTTCTTTCGCTGACTTCCATCATTTTTGTCACGCTCGATTTGCAGGGAAGTGCTTCCACTTCTGTGTTGCGCGGAACCTTTGGTGTGTTCTTTCGACCTATCGAAAGTGTTACCCGCGTAATCACTCGACCAATTAGCAACGCATGGCATGGAATTACTCACTACAACGCAGTGACACAAGAAAATGATTTGTTGCGCGAGAAGATTGCACAACAAGAAGGCGCTGCGGTTGCTGCCGCTGCCTCGGTTCGTTTGTCGCAGGAACTGTTGGCGCTCAATGGTTTGCCAACTCTTGCGGGAATCAACTCGGTGAGTGCTCAGGTAATTGGTGATTCGCCCTCTAACTATTCGCAGAGTGTCGAAATCAACCAGGGCAGTGACAGCGGAATTAAAGTTGGTATGCCTGTAATGAATGCTGCAGGTCTTGTAGGGAAAATCACCAAGGTGTTTCCACGACGATCAATTGTGATGTTGATTACCGACCCTGAATATGCGCTTTCGGTAAAGGTTATTAATAATCCGGAAGCCGCTTCACCAATTAATGACCCTGAAGCATCTGCGTCAACGTCAAGCACCACTACAACAACGACAACCATTCCAGCCCCACAGGCGACCTCAAACATTCCCGGGTTTACGCCCGGCACCACAACGATGCCGCTTACCACGGTGAACGTGCCCGTAAGCGTGCCTTCTCTCAGCCCAACACTGACCGTTCCTGTGAATGGAGCTTTGCCAGTTCGTGAGACTGGAATTCTTGAAGGCCGCGGACCATCGAGAGTGCCAATTGTTCGATTTATTGACAGTGCGCAACGCTTTGGCACAATTCTTCCTGGTGCACCAATTGTGACTTCGGGTGGTTCGCTCAGTCTTGCTCCTCCAGACATCGTTGTTGGAACGGTTTCTAAAGTGACGGACAGATTAGGAACTGCTGGACCAATTTTGGAAATCAATCTTGTTGCTGACTTGACAAACCTGTCGTTCGTACGCATTTTGTTGTATCAGCCAATTACCGAGCAGGTGAAACCGTGAGTATTCGGTTCATTCGGTTTATTTCATCGCGATGGACGCGGTTGGTGCTGGTTGCTTCGGTAATGCTTGGTCTTCAAACCACGCTGTTCAACGACATGCGACCGTTTGGCGTGATGACACAAGTAATGGTGTTGTTTGCTGCATGCGCAGGAGTCATTTATGGCGCTGAAATTGGCACCGTTGCTGGATTGATCGTCGGTTTGATGTACGACTGTGTGTTGACCACACCGCTTGGTTTGGCATCACTTGTGCTTGGTGCAACTGCATTTGTTGCTGGCGCGTTTCCATATTTCGTTCGCGAGTCAAACTGGTGGAACAAGGCCATTGCGGTGGCTGTTGCCAGTGCTGTTGGTGAAATTTTGTTTCCCGTTGCGCAAGCACTCGTTGGTCTAGGTGGGTGGGTGCAATGGCGTGTGCTTGGGGTGGCGCTTGTCGTTGCACTCTTCAACTTATTGCTTGCTCCACTGTTGATGCCTGTAGTTCGTTGGACGCTTAAAGAAACGTTGATTGGGTAGCACGAACAATGCCGCCAAATAATCAGTCGCGCCGCTTACTTTCACTTGGCATTGTGGCGCTGGTGCTAATGGGAACGCTGACCGCGCGCATGTGGTTTCTGCAAGCTGTTAAGGCAGAGTCAAATGAAGAAATTGTCCTTTCGGTACGAACGCGAACCATTCGGCTATACCCAGAGCGAGGCAGAATTTTCGACATAAAGGGACGCGTAGTTGCTGACAACAAGCGTGTACTGACGGCAACGATTGACCGACAAGTAATTCGCGATCCAGAAGATCGCTTGCTGATGTTTCAGCGACTATCGGGCCCGTTGCAGATTTCGATTGAAGGTTTGTTTAAGCGCTTCGAAGACAAACGGTTTGGGCCACTTGAGGCTCTTCCTTTACGAGAGGATATTTCAGAAGAGACCGCGCAGTATTTGGTGGAACGGTCCGAGGACTATCCAGGTATTTACATTCGCGAGGACTGGAAACGCAACTATCCGTATGGAGCAATTGGCAGTCATGTCATTGGCTATATGGGCGCAATCTTGGAAAAGAATCTTGCCTACTACAGGTCGATTGGTTATGACCCCAACGAGCGTGTAGGCGGGTACGGAGTAGAGCAGTCGTACGAAACCATTCTTCGTGGAACGCCGGGTTATGTGCGTTATGAAGTGAACGCGCAAGGAAAGTTGTTGCGACTTGAAGAACGTGTTGAACCGATCGTAGGTAATGACCTCGTGTTGTCGGTCGATATGGAAATGCAGCAATTTGCCGAACAGACTCTGGAAACACAACTGGCAATGCGTCGCCGCGTTGAGGCGGGAATCGTAAAACTTGAAGATGGAACTCCAGACCCAGCGAACCCGGATCCGGTGTTGTACAAAGCACCCGCTGGATCTGTGGTGATGGTTAATCAGGACAATGGTCAGGTATTGGCGATGGCCTCGTATCCGCGCTTTGATTCGCGCTGGTTCACAGCAGGAGTATCGACTGAAAAGTTTGCTCAAGTGTTTCCGAAATCTGAGGACCCTGACCAATCAATTCTGGTA
>CANKUF010000150.1 GCA_947486675.1 Acidimicrobiaceae bacterium | reverse complement strand
GGCAGGTCCGCTTCCGAACGGCCTGATTAAAGCAACAGCCGGAATTTCTACGTTGCTGCTCGAAGGCATTGGCGACACCATTCGCTACAGCCTTACTGCCGATCCGGTAGAGGAAGCACGTGCTGGCCGACAACTACTTGAGTCACTTGGGTTGCGCGAACGCAAGAATGTCGACCTCATTGCATGCCCAAGTTGTGGTCGCGCAGAAATTGACGTCATTGAAGTTGCTAACCGCGCAATGCGAGCCTTTGAGGACAAGAAGATTCCACTGCAGATTGCAGTGATGGGATGCGTCGTGAATGGCCCAGGCGAAGCGCGTGAAGCTGACTTAGGTATTGCCGCGGGCAACAAGCGTGGTCACTTGTTTGTGAAAGGTCGCAACGTTGCTGTAGTTCCAGAATCGGAAATGGTGGAAGCACTCGTGGACTGGGCGACGTTCATTCATGAGCATGGCGCCGAAGCGGCAATTGCCAGAGTAGATACCGCGCTTGCCGAGCGCGAAGCTGCAAAAGATCGCAATGCATTGCTTGAAGAAAAAGGCGACGACGCCAATCATTCGAATGAAAAGATTGTGGAAATTCGCAAGACGATTTCCGGCAACTAACTAGTTAGTGAGTTCCCCACGTGCGAAACACGGTCGCATTGCCAGACAGCACAACAGACTCACCGTTTCGTAACACTGCTGCCTGACCCACTTGAATTGATGTTGCATTGCCCGCAGTGCATACCAAAATCTCGGTGTCGTGTGAAGCGCGCAATTCATGGGTTCCTGAAACGTCAATGCGTTGTGTTCCAAAACGAGCGGTAGCCACGGGGTATTGCCATACTCCTGCACCAACTGATTCAGCCTCAATGAGTGGCGATGCAATGGCATTCATGTTGGCCACATGCAGAAACTCGTCAACATTCACATTCTTTTGAGTAAATGCTGCGCGCACAACGTTGTCGGAAGAAGCCATAACTTCGAACCCAGTTCCACCTAAGTATGCGTGCACATTGCCGGCGCCCAGGTACAGCGCTTGACCCGGGTTTAAGCGCACGTGATGCATGAGCAGAGCAACAAGAATTCCACCATTACCGGGGTACATGGTGGCCAATCGACCAGCCCACGCAGGCATGTGCAAGGGCAATTGATGGGGGCTAGTAGTAAGTGCCCATCTCACACATTCTGCAAGTCCATCATCGGCAAGATGCGTGCCGAGTTCGGTCCACCCAAAACGCTTACACAGTTCAAGGTTTTCTTCATCGGTGCGAAATCCGCAGATGGCTTCAAATGCCGACATGGCAACAAGCAGTTCAGGCTTTGCGGAAGCGTCGCGATAAATGCGAAGAGGAGAGTCGAGTGAAATACCAATTTCGTTTTCTTGTTGATACCCGGACTGTGCTTGTTCGTCTGTTGGGTGTGTTTGCAGCGATAGTGGTTTTGCTGCAGCGATGATCTTGACGAGGAATGACAGTTCGCCTGCATATTGCGAAAGCGGTTGGTTGCCGGTTGCAGTTTTTACCAGCGATGGACCAGAGCGGTGTGTACCAAACCACAGTTCTGCCCATGGTTTTGCGTCTGGTTCTACACCCAGGAATTCGGGAATCGTTTGCTGATCGCCCCAGTCGTAATGATGAACTACTCCACGGAGGAGTTGCATGGTGTTTACTTCCCGCGAGCCTGCGCGACCAACTGTGGGCCGACTTGCGCAATTGGAGTTTCAATGGCGGTTCCAGCAAAGCGGTCACGAACTTCGAGCGTGCCGTTAGCAACGCCTCGACCTGCAACCACGATGTTCGGAACACCAATGAGCTCTGCATCTTTAAATTTCACGCCTGGAGAGATGCCCTGGCGATCATCGAGCAACACCTTGAGGCCGGAGTCTTCCAGTTCGGCTGCTAACGACTCTGCTGCAGAGGTAATGGTTGCGTCATCTTTGCCTGCAATCACAATGTGCACATCAAATGGCGAAACTTCAAGTGGCCAGCGCAATCCGCTGTCGTCATGCATGGCCTCTGCGATTGCGGCAACAGCGCGGGAAACACCAATGCCATAGCTACCCATTGTGACGGTTTGCTGTTTGCCGTTTTTGTCGAGCACTTGCAAGCCGAGTGCTTCTGCGTACTTTGGTCCAAGTTGAAACACATGGCCAATTTCAATTCCGCGCTTAATAGTGAGCGCAGATCGACACGATGGGCACGTGTCGTCGTCGCGAATTTCTGCAACGTCCAGCGTTCCATCTGCAGTGAAGTCGCGACCATTCACCAAGTTCATCACATGCTTTCCACGGCTGTCTGCGCCAGTGATCCATGCGCTTCCCGTAGCAACTCGTGGGTCGAGCATGTAGCGAATGCCTGATGCATTGTTTGAGCCAAGTACTCCTGGCCCGATGTAGCCCTTCACGAGTGCGGTGTTGGCTGCAAAGTGCGATTCGTCAAATGCTTCAACTTCGGCTGGCGACACTTGTGCTTCAAGTCGCTTCAGGTCTACTTCGCGATCACCGGGAACACCGATTGCCAATGCTTCCACGCGACCATCTGGGTGACGCAAATTGACGACAACATTTTTCAATGTGTCTGCAGCAGCCCATTTACGATCAGCGAGCTGCAAGTCTTCGCGCGCGTTAAACAAATCGACAAGTGTTTGAATCGTTGGCGTGTCGGGAGTATCAACCACCTTTGCGACTGCTACTGACGATGCATCAATTGGGTTAGCAACGCCTACACGCACAGCTTCGGTGTTAGCCGAATAGTTACATGCGGTGCATTGCACGAATGTGTCTTCGCCAATGTCGCATGGAAACAAAAATTCTTCAGAAGCCGAACCGCCCATTGCGCCAGACATTGCAGACACGATGGCAAATGGCAAACCAAGACGTTCGAAAATGCGAATGTATGCGTTGCGGTGAGCGTCGTAGCTGCGCTGCAAACCTTCTTGATCGAGGTCGAAGGAGTACGAGTCCTTCATCGAGAATTCTCGACCTCGTAGCAAGCCACCGCGTGGACGCGCTTCGTCGCGGAACTTGTTTT
>CANKUF010000149.1 GCA_947486675.1 Acidimicrobiaceae bacterium | reverse complement strand
TACAAGTCCATCGGCGAAGTTCTTGGATTGCTACTCGATGAGTTCCCAGATGTGACCATTTCAAAGATTCGGTTTCTTGAAAGTCAAGGATTGATTGAACCCGAGCGAACACCGTCGGGCTATCGCAAATTTAGTAACTCCGAAGTTGATCGATTGCGATTCATCTTGCGCGAGCAACGCGAGAATTATTTGCCACTGAAAGTTATTCGCACTCGCCTCGACAGCGACACAAGTGATGGCATGGTGCGTCCTTACGATGACACCGACCCGACTGGTGTGCGCGGTATCGGACATCTTGGCTCTCATCCGGCTGCAGCAAAGAAACTTTCGTCGGCGCCTATGGCTCCACATAAATCAAGGGCCACTCGTGACGACACTCTGTCGATAGATCGTGGCGAATTATTGATCGCAATTGACATGGACGAGAAGTTGCTCAAAGAGATCATCGCTGCTGGTCTGGTGTCGCCGCGCAAGGTGGGGGAGTTGGAAATGTATTCTCCACTCGACCGCGAGATTCTGGAGATCATCAGCAAGTTCTCAGAGCTTGGTATCGATGTTCGAAATTTGAAACGCTGGAAGCAATCGGCAGAGTCTGAGGTCTCGCTGTACGAGGGAAGAATCAAACCCTTCTTCATGCAAAAGAACCCTTCATCCAAGGCTCAAGCCGAAGGGATGCTGGATGATTTGATCGAGTTGGGTGAACAACTGCGTGCAACTCTTGTAGAAGTGGCCGCTCGGTCATTCCGTGGCAATCGATAGTTGTAGGCAATAAAGTGATTGCGTCATGACGAAAAGACTTGCAGCCGAACTTGAGGGCATCCGCGTAGAAATTCCATCGAACATTCCGGTCATGTTGATTCGTGAGATCGATGAATCTCGAAGGGTTATTCCCATTTACATCGGCGAAGCCGAGGCATCTTCAATATCGGTCGCGTTGAGTGGGGTAGTGCCAGATAGGCCCCTTACGCATGATCTGATGCTCAACACCATTGCAGAGATGGGTGGGGAAGTGGTCATGGTGGTGGTGACAGACGTGCAGGAGCACACCTACTACGCCAATATCCACATCGCTGTTGATGGTGTCGAGAGAGTGATTTCGGCCCGTCCGTCTGATGCCATTGCATTGGCTGTCCGTGCAGAGGTACCCGTGTTCGTTGAATCGGACTTAATGGACAAGGTAGGAAAGTCTGCAGTTACCGCTGAGGAGTCGGATGAAGAAGAGATTCTTGACGATTTTCGCGAGTTCATTAACTCCATCAATCCTGAGGATTTCCAGGGTTAGTCAAACCTCAAAAGCGCCCGTAGCCTGACCTAATGCATCAGGGATTTAGCGGCACTCAAGCAGCTGAAGTGGTCGGTATTTCATATCGTCAACTGGATTACTGGGCTCGCACCAACTTGGTTCGACCTTCCGGGTGTGACGCAACGGGAAGTGGTTCGCGACGCGTGTATAGCTACCGCGACTTGCTTGAACTTCGTGTGATTAAAAGCTTGCTCGACGCAGGAATCAAACTCGAATCAGTTCGTGAAGTGTTCAATTACCTTCGCAGCCACGTCGATACCGAAATCACTGCCGCGCACATTGTGATTAGCGGTCAATCAGTTGTGTTGTGTCAAGGTGATCAACTCGTAGACGTGATGCGCAACGGTCAAGGCGTGTTGAACGTGTTGCCGTTGTCTGGCGTGAAAGATCAAGTTGACTCACAGATCGTTCGGATGGAAAAGGCACATACGCCTGTTCAGCGCGTAGTTACTCCACTCGACATCGCGCTCTAGGCGCAAGATCTAATGCGCTTCAGGCGCTGGTGGGGTCGTCGTCTCTTTTTGCTTTGAACCTTGTGGCATGAACGCCATGAGCGGTCCTAACCTTTTGCTGAGTTCGGTCAATGCGCCAGACATGTCTGCCAATTTGTTTACAGCACCCATAGCACCGTTCACATGAGGCATGACTTGTCGCATTGGACCTTCAATGTCGTCGAGCAAACGATTAACACGCGATGCAACTTGATTCATGTTGTCCATGGACTGCACGAACATTTCCATTGCAGAAATCAGTGATTCAACCGTTCTCTTGGCTTGATCGACAGCTTTGGCTCCAGATGTAACAGGGTTAAATTCGGACAGCAACGAAAACAGATCGTTGACCTGTTGTTGACCAAACGCTGTGGTGCTCTGGTTGTTCGTGTCGTGTTCGGTCATGGCTTCACTCTAGGTTGCCATAACTGCCCACGTCGCCCGATAGGCGAGTACTCAATACGGTGTTTACGCTCGCGTCTAGTTCAACAATGAATGCGTCAATTTTGTTATGATGAATTGCGTTCACAGTGCAGTGCAGCGATTCGGGCGGAAGTTGGCGATCTACATACAAACCTCGGGTACCCAATTCATCTGCAACAGCAAAAACGTTGAGCGTTGATGGATCCGCTGCACCAAAACAAATGAGCGTGGATTCGGGATATGCACGCAAAACTAAATGCGGATGAGCGACGATGTAATCCGCAAGTTGCACCGTTGCGTTTCGCGCACGTTGCGTTAACTCGGTGTAACCGTCTTGCCCAAGATGGCGAAGGACAGCCCAAGCACTAGCAATAGATCCGCCAGATTTGGTGCCGAGCATTCCAGATGATGCGTACATTCCGCCTAGCCAGTTGTCGGTAAAGAAACCCTGGTGTGCGCGCAGTGATTTACTGCTGTACATGACGACAGATGCACCTTTAGAGGTGTATCCGTACTTGTGCAGGTCGACCGAAATGGATGTCACGCCAGGCACGAGCAAGTTCCAAGCAGGAATTGGTAGGCCAAGCTTTTCTAGGTAGGCGAGTGTGACTCCGCCCATGCAGGCGTCGACATGACAGTTAATGCCATGTGACGAGGCGAGTGCTGCAATGCCTGTGACATCATCAATGACGCCTTGTGGATATTGCGGGGCAGAGGCGACCAGCATCACGGTGTTGTCATCGATAAGCCGTTCCATCGCCGCTTTGTCAGCCCGCCAATCTGGGCCAACTGCGGCGCGGCGGGATTCGACC
>CANKUF010000148.1 GCA_947486675.1 Acidimicrobiaceae bacterium | reverse complement strand
TCATCCACGTTCATGGAACCAAACTTGGCAACTCGACCAACGTCGTTACGCGCCAAGTCCACCAACATCACGTGTTCTGCAACTTCTTTCGGGTTCTCGCGTAGTTCGGCAGCAAGCTTGCGATCATGTTCGTCGGTGCGGCCACGCTTGCGCGTTCCGGCAATTGGTCGGCTAATGACTCTTCCACCTTGCAACTGCACCATTGGCTCGGGAGAACTACCCACGATGGTCACGTCGTCGTGCTTCACGTAATACATGTACGGACTTGGATTCACCTGGCGCAACACTCGATACATATCGAATGGTTCGGCATCAAGTTCAATATCGAACCGTTGCGATAACACCACCTGAAAGATGTCGCCAGCGCGAATATATTCTTTCGCCGCCTCTACCGAGCGCTGGTACTCAGAACCATTAGCCGGTGCAACAAATTGTTGCTGCTTGTCTTCATCGGTTGGAGGTTCAACTGGCAAATATGAAAGCGGTTTCGTTAAGTCTGCAACCGCGCTATGAATGCGCACAATCGCTTCGTCATATGCGGCATCAATTTGTGCGGCACTCAACTCAAAAACTGGAACGCTTTCCAGAAGATACACGCGCTGCTTCCAATGGTCGAATGCAGCCAGCGATCCAATCATGCACATCACCGCATCGGGAAGATTGCGATCATCGCGAGGAACGTTTGGCAATTGCTCAACTTCGCGCACCACGTCGTAGCCAAGGAACCCCATGAGCCCACCCTGCAACGGTGGGAGTTCGGGAAAGAGCGGTGACTTGTACACGGCAAGCAACGATTCCATTGCCGCCAACATTCCGTCTTGTGTATTGATGTGCTGTGGAAGCGCACCGTCAATAGCGATGGTTCCATTACGCAGCGTCAACGTTGCGAGTGGATCGCGACCAACGAATGAATAGCGGCTCCAGCGCTCGCCGTGATCGACCGACTCGAGTAGAAAACCTGGCTTATCGCCAACCAGCTTCATGTACGCAGCAACCGGCGTCTCCACGTCGGCAAGCATCTCTGTCCACACCGGAATGACAGTGTTGGTAGAAGCAAGGTTCTGGAACTCTTCGCGGCTTGGATAGATATTCATTACAAGCGACCTTGCTTTGCAGCGCGCTGCACCAGTCGAATGGAATTATTGAGTCCGCGCTCTGCTTCATATATTGCAGTGAGTAGATCGTCGCCGGAGTCTGCATTATTCGGGTCGCGAACCGCCATGGCTCGGGTTTCTGCAAGGGCTCCAATGCGGTCTCTGCACTGCTCGAGCGTGCTGGCAAGCGCTGCAAGTTCGGCGCGGGTACTTGCCGTGTTGGTTGAAATATCGCGAGCCACTGCGAAATCCTAGACGGCGTACTCATAAAACTGATTGGAGATATGACAAGGGCCCCCGAAGGGGCCCGTATCACGCGACTTCAGGCGGCGGACCCGAAATCGCCTTCGCTCTAAACATACGTCTAGGCGGAGATAATAAAATAGCGAAATTGAATATCCTGCGCAAAATTTGCGACGTTACTTTTTGCTGCGAGACCCCGCAGATTTAGCCATTTGCGCACGTGGCATATCTGACGACGGGCAAATGTCGTTGAATTCACACGAATGACATGCTGGTTTTTTGGCGTCGCACACTCTGCGTCCATGCAAAATGAGCCTGAGGCTAAAGCCGCCCCAGTCCTGTGGTGGGAATAGCGCATTCAACTCGTACTCCACTTTCACGGGGTCTTCTTCAACAGTCAGACCAAGTCGACGCGAGAGTCGGCCAACGTGGGTGTCGACAGCCAGTCCGGGCAGGTCGAACACCACGCTCCTCAGCACGTTTGCTGTCTTGCGTCCTACTCCAGGAAGCGTGATTAAGTCTTCAACTTCTCGTGGTACTTCCCCACCAAAACGAGTCATCACCGCAGAAGCCATGCCAATGAGATTCTTTGCTTTCGTTTGATAGAAACCCGTTGAGCGAACCAACTCTTCAACACGCCCGACATTTGCCTGTGCCAATTTCTCGGCCGTAGGAAATTCCGCGAACAACGCAGGGGTCACCATGTTCACTCGCACATCGGTGCACTGCGCAGAAAGAATTGTGGCCGCTAGTAATTGAAATGCATTTTCGTGAGTGAGTTCGCAAATTGCGACTGGGTACAACACCTTGAGCCGCTTCAGAATTTCGGCTGAACGATCCACAATCTTCTTTGGCGCTTTTTTGGCTGGCTTCTTCGCGACCTTTTTTGCAGTTACTTTCTTAGCGGCCATAGTTCCGAACACTAGCGAGTCACACCGATAGCCTGAGCGTTATGGCCCATCTGGACATCAAGCGTCGTCTGCCAACCGATGACTTGTCCGAAGTTGATCAACTCTTACTCGCAGTCGAGCGCGCCGATGGACAGCGTCCACTGTCCGATCATTTGTGGATCGATCTTCGCCAAGGTGGTCGACCTGGATATGTAGGACTGTTGGGTTGGCAGCCTGGACACGATCACCTCGTCGCCTATTGCCAAGTGTCGCGTGGAAATGATTCGTGGGCACTCGACCTCATTGTGCATCCGCACCATCGCTACGAAATGGCAACAATCGGACCGCAGTTGTTGTCTGAAGCAATCAACGTCATTCGCGAAGCAGGTGGAGGGCACGTGCACTGGTGGGTCTTTGAACCAACCAGCATCCACGAATCGCTCGCTCAATCAATAGGACTCCACGCAGGTCGCACCACGTTGCAAATGCGAGTGGCGCTTCCACTTCGCGAAATTACCGACATCGTGACCACACCATTTCGAAGTGGCGTCGATGACGAGCGTTGGCTTGCAGTGAACAATGCTGCATTCGCTGATCACTTAGAACAGGGTGGGTGGACTCAGTCCACACTCGAGTCACGTAAACAAGAACCGTGGTTTAACCCAAACGGTTTTTTACTGCTCAACGAAGGCAACGAACTTGCCGGCTTTTGCTGGACGAAGGTGCATCTTGATACCTCTCCCGTACTCGGAGAAATCTACGTGATTGCAGTTCACCCGAACTTCAGCGGCAAAGGAATTGGACGCGCCCTCACCATTGCTGGTCTCACTTACTTACAGCGTGCCGGTATCTCA
>CANKUF010000147.1 GCA_947486675.1 Acidimicrobiaceae bacterium | reverse complement strand
AACTTGTCGTTCTGGCTGAAGTCGAAAGTACCGCCGTCGATGATTGCTCCACCGATTGATGTTCCGTGTCCACCAATGAACTTGGTGAGTGAGTGCACAACAATGTCTGCACCCCACTCGATTGGACGAATGAGATATGGAGTTGGAACCGTGTTGTCCACAATGAGCGGCACGCCAACTTCGTGAGCAACTTTGCTAATGCCTTCAATGTCGAGCACGTTGTTGCGTGGGTTCGCTAATACTTCGCCGTAGAACGCTTTCGTGTTCGGGCGTGCTGCTGCTTTCCACTGATCCAAGTTGTCTGGGTCTTCAACGAAAGTTACTTCAATGCCCATCTTTGGCAACGTGTAGTGGAACAAGTTGTATGTTCCGCCGTACAAACTTGGTGACGCAACAATGTGTGATCCAACTTCAGCAAGCGTGAGGATTGCAAGAAGTTCTGCAGACTGACCACTCGAAACTGCAAGCGCACCAGGCAAACCAACTGCAGTTGCGGTGCCGCCTTCAAGCGATGACAAACGTGCTTCAAGCACACCCTGCGTTGGGTTCATGATGCGCGTATAGATGTTTCCAATTTCGGCAAGCGCGAAGAGGTTCTGTGCATGTTGCGCATCGCGGAACACATAACTTGTGGTGCGATACACAGGAACTGCGCGAGCGCCTGTTGTTGGATCTGGCTCTTGGCCGGCGTGAATTTGACGTGTTTCAAAACCCAAGTTGTTTGTCATTTCAGGCACGCTAAAGGGTAATTCCCGACTAAACAACTCGGGAATTAGAACCCTTGCAACGACTGGGCTTTATGGGGTTTTGTTGGCGATCAGCCGCCTGAAATTTCGCTGACCTTCTGCTTACCCTTTGAGATCCACGGCATCATCGAACGCAACTGTGCGCCAACCTTTTCGATTGGGTGATTACGTCCAGCATTTTGCAACTCGCCGAAACGCTTGCGTCCGCTTTCGCTTTCTGCAATCCATTCCTCAGCAAATTTGCCGTTCTGAATTTCTTCAAGAATCTTCTTCATTTCTGCCTTGGTTGATGCAGTAATAATGCGAGGTCCGCGCGAAACGTCGCCGTATTCAGCAGTGTCGGAAATGGAGTAACGCATTCCTGCGATTCCTTCTTCGTACATCAAGTCAACGATGAGCTTCACTTCGTGCAAGCACTCGAAGTACGCCATCTCTGGCTGGTAACCAGCTTCAACAAGTGTTTCGAATCCGGCTTGTACGAGTGAGGTAAGACCTCCGCACAACACCACTTGCTCACCGAACAAGTCTGTTTCTGTTTCTTCGGTGAATGTAGTTTCAATAACACCTGCGCGTGCACCACCAATTGCATCGGCGTACGACAATGCGAGTGCCTTTGCCTTGCCCGTTGCATCTTGATGAATAGCGATGAGTGCTGGCACTCCTCCGCCTTCTGTGTAGGTACGACGAACCAAGTGGCCCGGGCCCTTTGGCGCCATCATGATGACGTCAACACCCTTTGGTGGGTGAATGCGCTCGTAACGAATGTTGAATCCGTGAGCAAACGCAATTGCTTTGCCATCGACGAGGTTTGGAGCGATGCTCTCTTCGTAAATCTTCTTCTGCTCGGTGTCTGGAGCAAGGATCATGATGAGGTCTGCATACTTCGATGCATCGGCAATGTTCATGACCTTCAAGCCAGCTGCTTCAGCCTTGGCCTTTGACGATGAACCGTCGCGCAAACCAACCACAACATCAACGCCTGATTCCTTCAGGTTGAGTGCGTGTGCGTGGCCTTGTGAGCCGTAACCAATAATTGCAACCTTCTTCGAACGAATGAGTGCTGGATCAGCATCTTTCTCGTAATAAATGTTTGCTGCCATGGTCTTGCCTTTCCTTTGTGTTCTTGAACTTGTGAGTAAATCTGGTTATTTCTTCGCGGCGCGATCGAGCTTTGGAAGCGCCACGCGGCCGGTTCGTTGCGATTCGATGATTCCATATTGTCGCAGCAAATCTGAAAAATCGTCCAACTTTTCTGGACTGCCATCCATGGACAGGATGATTGCGTCCTGGCCAACGGAAAGGATTTTGCCCTCGAAAATATTGGCCAATTCCACAACCTGACCGCGTTGCTCTGGAGTCACGCGAACGGTGGCCACCATCAGTTCGCGCTCCACCGACTTGCGTGGGTCGAGTTCTGAAATGCGCACTACTTCGATGAGCTTGAACAACTGCTTCACAATTTGCTCAAGCGGTGCCGACTCCACGTCGACCACAATGCTGATGCGGCTGAACTCTGGATCGTCAGTTGGCGCTACAGCCAACGAGAAGATGTTGTATCCACGACGCGCAAACAACGAAGCCACTCGCGCGAGAACACCAGGCTTGTTTTGTACAAGCACCGACAACATGTGGTGTGTTGGTGCGCTTCCGTATGGATTAGCGGTGTTCATCGGAGGAACTCCCTTCGTGAGTTTTGACTTGGATGCAACATGAGGTCGTCATTGCTTTGACCTGCTGCAACCATTGGAAACACTTTTTCGCCGGCGTCAACGCGGAAGTCGACAACAACTGGACGATCGTTAATGGAGTTGGCTTTGTCGATTGCTGAAGCAACTTCTGATTCATCGTCAACACGAATGCCAACGCAACCCATTGCTTCTGCCCACTTCACATAGTTGGGCGTGTCTTGCGACAAGTACACCTCGCTGTAACGCTCTTCGTAGAACATTTCTTGCCACTGGCGAACCATGCCGAGGTACGAGTTGTTCAAGATGGCGATCTTTACGGGAATGCGTTCGAGTGATGCGGTAACCAATTCTTGCGCGGTCATTTGGAAACAACCGTCGCCGTCAACTGCCCACACGGTTTTGTCTGGGCGACCAACTTTTGCGCCGATTGCTGCAGGAACTGAAAAGCCCATGGTGCCGAGTCCGCCTGAGTTCACCCAGGTGTACGGCTCGTTGAACTTCCAGTACTGGCTAGACCACATTTGATGCTGGCCAACACCTGAAACCAAAATGGTTCCTTCTGGTGCAGCGTCGCGCAATTGCTCCAAGCAATACTGCGGCTTCAATACGCCGCCTTCTTCGCTTGGTTCGTAGGTAAGTGGGCACTGTTCTTGCCCACCACTTACGCGACTGCGC
>CANKUF010000146.1 GCA_947486675.1 Acidimicrobiaceae bacterium | reverse complement strand
GATGACGTGATTGATTTGTCCCTTTGACAAGCCAGCGTCAGTGATTGCTTGCTCGAACGGTTTGCGACAACGTTCGATGAGGTCTGCAGTCATTTCTTGAAACTTTGAACGCGTCAAGGTTTCGTCCATGTGCAACGGACCAGCTGCAGTTGCCGTAATAAACGGCAAGTTGATTTGTGTTTGCTGGGTTTGCGACAGCTCGATCTTTGCTTTTTCTGCGGCTTCCTTCAAACGCTGAGTGGCCATGCGGTCTGCAGCAAGATCAACTCCGTGTGCAGCCTTGAACTGTTGCACCATCCAGTCGATGATGCGTTGGTCCCAGTCGTCACCACCAAGGTGCGTGTCACCGTGGGTGCTCTTGACTTCAAACACTCCATCACCAATTTCAAGAACGCTGACGTCGAATGTTCCACCGCCAAGGTCGAATACCAAAATGGTTTCGTCTTCGCTTCCCTTTTCGAGGCCGTAGGCAAGTGCCGCAGCAGTTGGTTCGTTGATAATGCGCAACACTTCAAGACCTGCAATTTGTCCGGCTTCTTTTGTTGCCGTGCGTTGTGCATCATCGAAATATGCAGGCACCGTGATAACGGCTTGCGTAACGCTGTCGCCCAAATATGCTTCGGCGTCGCGCTTCAATTTCATGAGGATGCGCGCACTGATTTCCTGTGGCGTGTACTGCTTGCCATCAATGTCGTCGCTCTTCCAGTTTTCGCCCATGTGGCGCTTCACGCTGCGGAAGGTGCGGTCGGGGTTGGTGATGGCCTGGCGCTTGGCCACTTCACCTACTAATACTTCGCCGGCTTTCGAAAAGGCCACGACCGATGGGGTGGTGCGTGAACCTTCAGAGTTTGGGATAACAACGGGTTCGCCTGCTTCGAGGACTGCCACTACCGAGTTGGTGGTTCCAAGGTCGATTCCTACTGCTTTTGCCATGATGATTGCTCCTTAACTGGGTATTGCTTTGGGGTGATGGGTAAATAATACGAGGCACAAACGAACTTGCCAACCCCTGCACCACAAAACTTGAGTCATAAGCACTCAACATTTGTCACATCACCCAATTTTGCTGAAACACCGCCGAAAACCCGTCTGCGCCTACCATCTAGACCATGACCGGCACCCTTGTCCTTCTTCGCCACGGCCAAAGCACGTGGAATGAGCTCAATTTGTTCACTGGCTGGCACGACGTGGAACTGACCGAACAGGGAGTTCGCGAGGCAAGCGCCGCAGGGGTGACCATGAAGGAAGCCGGGCTGACCTTCGACATTGCCCACACCAGCCTGTTGCGCCGGGCAATGGAGACCAATCAACTAGCTCTTACTGCAATGGGGCTCGACATTCCTATTGAACGTTCGTGGCGACTGAACGAACGCCACTATGGCGCACTGCAAGGTTTGGACAAAAAGGAAACCACGCTTCGACACGGTGCGGAACAAACCATGATTTGGCGGCGCAGTTTCGATGTTCCACCACCACCAGTTGATGCCACAAGCCCAGAACATCCAGCAAATGACCCTCGCTACCAAGAGTTAATTGCGCAAGGACTTGACGCAACGTTGCTCCCCGCTACCGAGTGCCTCGCTGACGTATTAGTACGTGTATTGCCGTATTGGAACGATGTCATTACTCCTCAGTTGCGCGATGGAAGAAATGTTTTGGTTACCGCCCATGGCAACTCGCTTCGTGCACTCGTGATGCACCTTGAAAACATTTCGCGTGACGACATTGTGGAGTTCAATATTCCCACTGGAGTCCCTCGCCTCTACGAATTGTCTGACACTCTTTCGGTGAAGTCGGTGCAGTACATGGGAGACCAAGAAGCAATCGTGGCGGCGGCTGAAGCCGTGGCAAAACAGGCCACTGGCAAACCCTGACCAGCCTTTGCACGCTGACCACTGCGGACTAGCGTGAGTTGCGCATGAATACGACGAACCCAACTTCAGAGACCACCGCTACACAGCGCAAGGGTCTTAAGCCTTACCAATTGTCCATCGCGCTCGGCATCGGTATCGCCGCATTTACGATGATCTCTGGAATCATTCCTCACCTGGTGCATTGGCACAACGATTCACCAATTCATCGCGAGGTGTTCGAAGGAATTCCTGGCTATCTGCAAATCGCGTTCTACACCATCATCCCTGCACTATTGGTTTTCGGTTCGTTTCAATTCGCAAACCGTATTCGCAATTGGGAACGTGGCGCACCTGATCGCCGCAAGACCACGAAGAAGAACTTCAAACAGCGTCTAGCCGACTACCGCGCTGGTGTGTACATGCGCACACTGCTTCGTGACAGTGCTGCCGGCCTCATGCACTCCATGATCTATTTCGGTTTCTTGGTGCTACTTGGAGTAACCACAGTTCTCGAAATTGACCACCAAGTTCCTCCAGCACTGAAGTTTCTGCATGGCGACGTGTACCGCGCATACGCAGCAGTTGGCGATATTGCGGGAATCGTGTTTACCGGTGGTGTCATTTGGGCGATCATTCGCCGCTATGTACAACGCCCGTACCGCATTCGTATTAAGTCCAAGCCAGAGCACGCCATTGGCCTTGGAGTACTCCTTGCAATTGGCGTAACTGGCTTTGGCGCCGAAATGTTCCGCATTGCCGAATCGCAGGCTGCTGGCCTCAACATGGACCACGAAAAGTGGAGTGTGCTTGGTTACCCACTTGCACAGTTGGTAAACGGTTCGTCAGAATCGACGCTCAATACCTTGCATCAAGTGTGGTGGGTAGCACACGTACTTTCCTTTATTGCCTTCCTCGTCATTTTGCCAATCACCATGTTGCGCCACATGTTCACCTCGCCGTTGAACATGTATTTGAAAGATCGCGAACGTCCAAAGGGCGCAATGAAGGCAATGCCGAACCTCACCGAGACATCGCTTGAAACGTTTGGTGCACACGTTGTCGAAGATTTCACATGGAAACAACTGCTTGACCTTGATGCCTGCACCATGTGCGGACGTTGCACCAGCGTGTGCCCAGCACATGCAACAGGTAAGCCACTTGACCCACGCGAAATTGTGTTGAAGAGCGGTGAAGTAATGGCTGCGACTGCCTCCCATGCACGTGGCGGAAAAGTAACTCCACCACTCAGTGTTGACAGCGAAATCACCATTTCTGCTAACTCATTGTTCGAACGCATTACCAGCGAAGAAATTTGGGCGTGCA
>CANKUF010000145.1 GCA_947486675.1 Acidimicrobiaceae bacterium | reverse complement strand
ATCGACATCATGCAAAAACAAATTGCACGCTTCGACAGAACAGTGCTTGACCTATTGGAACTTTCTCGACTTGATGCCCATGTTGCAGACCACGAAACCGAGAACGTACAACTCAATGATCTCATCGGCAGAATTATGCACAGATACGGTTTTGGAGATGTTCCATTTGTCAGCACTGTGCAATCTTCTGACGGAGAGACGCAGGCAGATGATGAAACCAAACTTGACCGTCGACGTGTTGAAAGAATTCTCGTGAATCTTCTAGAAAATGCTCGAGATCATGCTGACGGCGCTACCCGAGTCACGTTGAACAGTGATGGCGACAACTTCACACTCGCGGTCCACGACGCCGGACCAGGAGTGGCCGCAAGCGAACGAACGCAGATATTTGATCGCTTCACACGCGGAACAGCATCGCGAAACAGCAAAGGTAGCGGTCTTGGCCTAGCCATTGTGAGCGAACATGCTCGCGCACTCCAAGGTGCAGCCCATATCGAGCAATCGCTCGAAGGTGGTTCAAGTTTTGTCATCTCATTTCCAAAGTACGAGGGTCAGGCATGATTCATAGCCTCCGCCCATTGCAGATCGGTGCACTTTGTGTGTTGCTTGCGTCATGCGCGGTGCCAAAGTCTGGTTCAGTTAATGAAGTTGATCCACAGGACATTCCATTCGGATTGAACTCTCCTGAGACAACAGCGCCGTCTACAACAACAACCGTCGTGGTGCAAACCACGGTTGCAGGCACTGCCTACGAAACCGCAGATTTATTCTTCGTTGAGTCAGCGTCACTTATTCGTGTGCAGATTAAATTACCTTCACCAACCAACCTGCAAGGTGTATTCACAGCACTGATCTCTGGGCTTCCTAGCCCCGCTCCTTCAAAAGCAAAAACACTTCTACCCACCGCATTTACCGCCAACATTGACGTAGAAGGCGGAGTCGCAAATGTGAATTCTAAAATTGGATATCTAGATTCCATTAAACCAAATGAGCAGCGCTTAGCAATAGCGCAAATTGTGCTCACATTGACAAGTCAGCCAGGTATCGGTCAGGTCACCTTTAGCGTTGGAGGAAAACCCATCGGTGTTCCTCGCGGGCGAGGCGACATTGCAGGCGCAGGAACCCCTGTGACCTTCGACGATTACAAAATGCTGATAGCGAAGTAGCTAGTAACCAAGTCGCTCAACACGCTCGGGGCGCTGCTGCCAATTTTTATCAACGACAACGGCAAGTTCTAGATATGTTCCCTTTGGCAACTGTTTGCGAACAGCAGTTCCGACTTCTTTAAGAAGCGAACCACCCTTGCCAATGACCATGCCCTTTTGACTGTCACGCTCGACAACAATTTCGCATCGAACTTTGTCGTCTTCCCATTCGGTCACACGCGTTGCAATTGAGTACGGCAATTCGTCAAACGTGAGTGCCAGCAATTGCTCACGAACCAACTCGGCAACCCATTCACCCGGTGATGTCTCTGTGAGCATCTCGGTTGGATACAACTGCTCACCTTCCGGAAGCAGGGTTCCTAAATGTTGAGCGAGCTCGGTAACGCCTGCTCCGGTTTGTGCACTCACAGGAAAGTACTCAGATGCGCCAAGTTCGCTGAGCTTCGTGAGCTGTTTCAAAATTTGCTGAGGTGAAGCGCGGTCAATCTTGTTCAAAATAACGATTGCTTTTGACATGTCGATGTGACTGGCAACCCATTGATCGCCAGATCCGAAGGTTTGCGTCACGTCAATGACAAGGCACACCACATCAACATCTTTTGTGCTTTCCAATGCAGTGGCATTGACACGTTCCCCTAGTGCGCTGACCGCTTTATGCAATCCAGGGGTATCTACGAAAATGATTTGATAATCATCCTTCGTCACCACTCCACGAATTCGTGTGCGCGTGGTTTGCGGCTTATCGGAAACGATGCTGACCTTCGATCCACATAGCGCATTAACCAGTGTTGACTTACCAACATTTGGGCGCCCAACAAGTGAAACAAAGCCTGAGCGCATAACTACAGGCTAGTTCTGCAAGAATGAAACGGTGCAGAACATCAATTGGAAGAAATGGTTCGATCGGATGCAGCCTCAAACGTTGCAAATTGCAACATGGTTGCTGTACATCAACGGATTTTTTGCCTTGTCTAATTTCGTTGATAGCCGAATGGAAGTCGGTTATATCCGTCGCTTCTATACCTTTGGTTTCGCCTATGGCCTTGCGGTCATTGCTGTACACGTCCTTGGCGGATTACTCATGGCCAATGAACGCAAGATCGGATACAAATTGGCTGTTGTTGCCGCTTTCACGCCGTTTGTTTCAAACTTGATCGTTTACCGCTCATTGTTCGCTATTTCGTTCCTTACCGCAATATTCGACATTGCCCTGATTGCACTGCTGTTACACACCCAAAGTCGATCACATCAAAAGGTGTGGTTCCGCTAGCTCCTAGCCCTGGTTCGCAACCACGGTCGCTTTTCTGCCACACTGAAGCCATGGCAACCATCATTAAAGATCAAGCAGACCTCATGGCTCACGTTGGCCAGCACCTTGGATACAGCGAGTACATCACTGTTACCCAAGAGCAGGTGCAACTATTCGCCGACGCAACTGGAGACCATCAGTGGATCCACTTAGACACTGAGCGTGCAAAGACTGGCCCATTTGGCCAGACCATCGCACACGGCTATCTCACGCTTTCTTTGGCACCCGTATTGATCGGTCAGATTTGGAAAGTTGAAGGCGTCAAGATGGGCGTCAATTACGGAACGAACAAAGTTCGCTTCATGGCGCCAGTTCCAGTTGGCGCAAAAGTTCGTGCAGGAGTCAAACTTGTTGAGGCCACAGAAATTGCTGGCGGCGCACAGGTTGTATTGGAAACCACTTTTGAGTGCGAAGGTGCAACTAAGCCTTCATGTGTTGCCGAAATTATCTTCCGTCACTACTACTAATTAATCAGCGGTACGTTTTCATAATTTTGGCAAACTCGGTGAGCGTTTGCTTGTCTGGGTAGTCGACACACCATGGAATGAATCCACTGCATCCGCGTTTCACAAAATCGGCGATTCGCTCTGCAACTTGATCCGGTGTACCAACAAAGTTTGCATTACTCCACTGTTCGAACTGGTCTCCGCGACCACTTGCAATTTGATATTCGCGAAGTTCTTTTTCGGTATCGCGGATGAGAATCTCACCTGATGTCGTCTTCTTAATTTC
>CANKUF010000144.1 GCA_947486675.1 Acidimicrobiaceae bacterium | reverse complement strand
CACAACAGCAGAGTGCAACGCATTGTTGGTGTACACCGGTGCAGAGCAACCTTCGATGTAGTGAACTTTTGAACCTTCGTCAGCAATGATGAGCGTGCGCTCAAACTGACCGGCCGAGTCGCTGTTAATTCGGAAGTACGCCTGCAACGGCATTTCGCATTCCACGCCTGGTGGAACATAAATGAACGAGCCACCCGACCACACCGAAGTGTTCAGCGCGCTGAACTTGTTGTCGCCCATTGGAATGACAGATCCGAAGTACTGCTTCACCAAGTCTGGGTATTCGCGAAGCGCGGTGTCCATGTCGCAGAACAAAATGCCCTGCTCTTCCAATTCAATACGGTTGCGGTGATACACCACTTCCGAGTCGTACTGCGATGTAACGCCGGCAAGGTACTTGCGCTCGGCTTCTGGAATGCCAAGCTTTTCGTACGTCTTCTTCATTTGCTCTGGCAAGTCTTCCCACTCATCGGTCTGAGCAGTTGCCGGCTTCAAGTAATAAAAGATGTCTTGGAAGTCAAGATCGGGCATGTTCACGTTGAACCACGGCGCCATTGGCTTGCGCTCAAAAGTTTGTAGCGAGCGCAGGCGCATGTCGCGCATCCACTTTGGTTCGCCCTTCCACCACGAGATCTGTTCGATCACTTGCTTGTTCAAACCCTTTTCAGGCTTGAAGGCATACTCAGCTTCGTCACTCCAGCCAAGGGAGTACTTGCTGAGATCGAGGTCAAATGCAGTCACAATGGGCTCCCTAAAGGGTGAGGTAATTACTACTACCGCCATAGTAACAATTACTAAACCCCATGCCACATCGGGCTCACAGATAGCGTGACAGTCTCTTATGGAACGCTTTGGCCTCGTCGGCTTGCCCAATGCTGGCAAGTCATCTTTATATAACGCACTTACGAACGGTGCCGCCTTGGCAGCCCCGTACCCATTTGCCACGAAGGACCCAAACATTGGTGTGGCCAAAGTGCTCGACCCACGTCTTGAAGCACTTGCCGAAATGTCGAAGACACAGCGCACCGTGTACGCAACGGTTGAAGTTGTTGACATTGGCGGACTTGTTGAAGGCGCAAGCAAAGGTGAAGGACTTGGCAACAAGTTTCTTGCCAACATTCGCGAAGTCGATGCAATCGTGTTTGTGCTTCGCGCGTTTGTTGACGACGACATTCCCGGTCCGTCCGACCCGCTTGAACATTTGCGCGTAGTTGAAATTGAACTTGCACTCGCCGACTTGGAAACCGTGGAGACACGAATTAACCGCGCACAAAAAGCAGCGCGCATGGACAAGTCGCTCGGCGACGAGATGGGCGCACTTGAACGCGCACAGGCCCACCTTGCAGAAGGTCGCCCGCTCTACCGCGCTGCACTCAGCAAAGACGATCTTGAACTTCTTGCACCACACTTCTTGCTCACCACACGCCAAGTGCTTGCAGTGGTCAACGTTGCCGAAGATGCGCTCGACTCCATTCCTGAAATGGAAGCACGTGTGCGCGCAGAACTTGCGCCTCCTGGCTCGGCAAGCGAACACAACATTGAAGTACTCGGCATGAGCGTGCAACTTGAAGCCGAAGCAGCACAACTCACTGGACAAGATCGCATCGACATGCTTGAAGCACTTGGCCTTGGCGAAGGTGCACTACCTCGCATGATTCGTTCTGCGTATCACCTGCTTGGCTTGCGTACGTATTTCACCACCGGCGAAAAAGAAACGCGCGCATGGACATTTAATGCCGGCGCAAAAGCACCGGAGTGTGCAGGAAAGATTCACTCCGACTTGCAGCGTGGCTTCATTCGCGCCGACGTGATTGCATGGGACGAACTTTTGGAAATTGGTTCGTGGAACAAAGCTAAAGACGTGGGCAAGATTCGCGTTGAAGGCAAAGACTACGAAGTGGTCGACGGCGACGTGCTCGAAATTCGCCACAACAGCTAGGCAACGATGAACACCGAACTTCGTGCAGCATGGCTGGTGCGATCGGGAGATGTATTAGCCAGTGCCGATGTTGCCGACACTCCACAGTCGCGACGTAAAGGCCTCATTGGCCGCACATCGGTTGAAAACGCCATGGTGATTCCGCAGTGCAAGTGGATTCACACCATTGGCGTAAAAGTGCCACTTGATATTGCGTATTTGGACGCACTCGGAACGGTGATTAAGACAGAGCGTGTTAAGCCGCTGCGTGTTTCTGCGCCAGTGAGCCGGTGCAAAACCGTTGTTGAAGCAAGTGCCGGTTCATTTGAACGCTGGAACCTTAAAGTTGGCGATGTGATTGAAGTGAGGAACTCATGAGTTCGGGAACTCTCACGTTGGTGGCAACACCGATTGGCAACTTAAGCGACATTTCACCACGCGCAATCGAAGCGCTGCAAGCAGCCGATGTGGTGTGCTGCGAAGACACTCGTCGCACAGGAATGCTGTTGCAACACCTGGGCATTTCGGGCAAGAAATACATCGTTATTAACGAGCACACCGAGTTTGATGCCTGCGACGAAGTGGTGGGCAAACTGCTTGGCGGAACTGAAGTTGCGCTAGTCAGCGATGCAGGCACTCCTGGCATTAGCGACCCGGGTGAACGATTAGTGAAAGCAGCAGTTCTTGCTGGCATCACTGTGTCGTCCATTCCTGGACCATCGGCACTCACCATGGCGCTAGTCATGAGCGGTCTATCTACTTCACGATTTGTATTCGAAGGTTTCCTTCCACGCAGCGGAGGTGAACGAAGCGATCGCATTGCGCAACTTGTTGACGAACAACGCACGGTGGTGCTGTACGAGGCACCGCACCGACTTGAACGCACACTTGCCGACCTTGAAGTTGCATGCGGATCGCTGCGCCGCGTTGTGCTTGCCCGCGAACTCACCAAGATGCACGAAGAAATGTGGCGTGGAACATTGCACGATGCTCACAAACATTCGCAAGCCGAAGAGCCACGTGGCGAATACGTTTTGATTCTTGAAGGTGCGAAACCACCTGCGCCGCCAACCGATGAAGAATTGAATCAAGCGTTGCGCGACGAATTGAATGCTGGCGCCAGCAAAAAAGATGCGGCTTCGCGAGTTGCAGCAAAATATGGCGCACCAAAACGCAAGGTGTACGAACTTGCGCTCATGATCAAATAACGATCAGAGCGGAATTAAACCAATCTGTCGCGACTGCGCGACAAGCACTCCATTTTCGTCCCAGATAACTCCGTCTTCTTCAAACATTCC
>CANKUF010000143.1 GCA_947486675.1 Acidimicrobiaceae bacterium | reverse complement strand
TGCAGGCAATGCTTGGACATTCTTTGCAATTGCTATGGCAATCACTGCCTTGCTCGAATTGAATGCAATCGGAATCTTCGGTGGCATCAAGGCTGGCAACAAAATGTTGTGGATGTATGAGAGCCATAAGAATGCACTCATCACCAGTGGAATTCTGTGGTTGATCCTCTGGATCGCTTCAGAGGTATTGCTCGGCTAATTCAGCCTGCAGTCAACTTTCTTTCGAAAGCCGGTCTCACTTAACGGTGAGATCGGCTTTCATGTTTTGGTGGCCAGGCACTGTGCAGAACAGCACGTAGTTGCCGGCTGCAAGTGAAACTGTTCCCACGTCGGTGCTTCCCTTGGCGTTCACTTTCAATTCAAAGTTAGGAATTGTGGTGCCGTCTTGTACAACCACAAGTGTGTGGCGAATGGAGTCGTCGTTCACGTAGCCAACTTCAATGTCACCTGCAGCTACTTCGTATGCAGACTTGTCGAACTTCAAACCGGAAACTGCGCGCACCTCAAGGTCGACTGTTGCGGGAAGCGTCTCTGGGGTGGCGGTTGAACTACTGCACGCAGAAAGAGCAATAGCAACGGCAACTGCAGAAAGTGAACTTTTGGTGAAACGAATCATGCCCTTATGTTACGAGGCTTTTGGGATGCGCTGATGGTCGTGGTCGAAAGGCACAGAGTACGATGAGGGAGATGCTTGATCGGTCTAAGCCCGAAGATTTTGGCGCCAATTCCTGGCTTGTCGAAGAGATGTACGAGCGTTTTCGCGAAGACCCAAACTCGGTCGGCGATACCTGGAAAGAGTTCTTTAGTGACTTCAAGCCTGCTGGCACGCCAAAACCCGACAGCACCGCTGAGATCATTCGCCCAGCGCTGCCACCAGAACTCCGTGAGGAAAGCGCAAAGCCACAGCCAGTTGTTACTTCGCCTGGCGTAGAACCGCCTGCTCCAAAAATTACAGCGTCAGAGATTATTCCTGATGGCGAACCAGAACCGTTGCGCGGAGTTTCTGCAGCAATTGCTACGAATATGGAAAAGAGCCTCACGGTTCCAACCGCTACCAGTTTCCGCAATGTGCCAGCAAAGTTGTTGGAAGTGAACCGCAAGGTCATGAACAACTACCGTTCGCGCACCGGTCAGCCAAAAATTAGTTTCACGCACATCATTGGTTACGCCATTGTTCGTGCCATTGCCGACGCTGTTCCAAACATGAAGAACGGCTATGTGGCCGATGCAGCTGGCAAGCCGCAAATTCAGCGTCACAACAACGTGAACATTGGACTTGCTGTCGATGTTGATAAGGGCAAAGGTCAGCGCACACTCGTTGTTCCAGTGTTGCGCAATGCCGATGCAATTGACTTTGCAGGGTTCCTACTTGCGTACGACGAAATTGTTCGCAAAGTACGCGTCAATAAGTTGACAGTCGAAGATTTCCAAGGCGCAAACGTCAGCCTTACTAACCCCGGCACCATCGGCACCGTGCAGTCGGTTCCACGTTTGATGCCAGGTCAAGGTGTCATCGTTGGTGTTGGCAGTATCGATTACCCAGCAGAGTTTCAGGGCAGTGACGAGCGTTCGCTAACGCGACTTGGTGTATCGAAGGTAGTCACCATTACCAGCACGTATGACCACCGCATTATTCAAGGTGCCGAAAGCGGCATGTTCTTAAAGTATGTGCACGAACTGCTCATTGGTCAGCACAACTTTTATCACGACCTCTTCCAGAGTCTTGGTGTTCCGTACGAAGCAGTGCAATGGCATCAAGACAGCAACTTGCTCGATTCCGAAGACGAAATGTTGCACAAGCAAATGCAGGTGGCAACACTCATTCGCGTGCACCGCGTGCGTGGTCACCTCATTGCCGACCTCGATCCACTGCGTTGGAAAGAACCGCAGATGCCAATCGAACTCGATCCGGCAACGTATGGCCTCACCATTTGGGACTTGGATCGTCAATTCCTTACCGGTGGAGTAGGCGGAGTTCGCAAGTCAACACTTGGTGATTTACTTGGCGTGTTGCGTGACGCATATTGCCGCACCATCGGCATTGAATACATGCACATTCACTCCACCGACGAACAGCGCTGGATACAAGAGCGCGTTGAAGGACATGGAGTTTTCAATTTCACCGTCGACAAGCGTCGAGTGCTTGAGCGTTTGAATGCTGCAGAAGCATTTGAGCGTTTCTTGGCTACAAAATATGTAGGAACAAAGCGTTTCGGCCTCGATGGCGCAGAGTCTGCAATTCCAATTCTCGACACCATCCTCACCAGTGCGGCCGACGCAGGAATGCACGGATCGGTATTGGGTATGGCTCACCGCGGTCGTTTGAACGTGCTCGGCAATGTCATGGGCAAGAGCTACGACCAGATCTTCCAAGAGTTCGAGGGTTATATCGACCCATCATCGGTGCAGGGCTCCGGCGACGTGAAGTATCACCTTGGTTCGGTGGGCACGTTTGTTGCCGCAAGTGGGGCACAGTTACCAATTGAGTTGTCTGCAAACCCAAGCCACCTCGAAACTGTTGACCCAATTGTTCTTGGCACCGTGCGCGCCATGCAGGATGAAATTGATCCGCCGCTTTCATACAGCGTGTTGCCATTGCTCATTCACGGTGACGCTGCGTTTGCCGGCCAGGGTGTTGTTGCCGAGTGCTTAGCAATGAGTGATACCAGTGGTTATCGCGTTGGTGGAACCATTCACCTCATCATTAACAACCAAATTGGTTTCACCACTGCACCTGAATACGCGCGTTCGTCGCAGTATTCAAGCGATGTTGCCAAAACAGTTCAGGCGCCAATTTTCCACGTGAACGGCGACGATCCAGAAGCGTGCGTGCGTGTTGCGCGGTTGGCATTTGACTATCGCCAGAAGTTCCACAAAGACGTAGTGATCGACATGATTTGCTATCGCCGCCATGGACACAACGAAGGTGACGACCCGAGTTACACGCAACCACTCATGTACAAGGCAATTGCGGAACGTCGCAATGTTCGAAAGTTGTATATGGAGACGCTGGTAAAGCGCGGCGACATCACTGTGGAAGAGGCCGAGCAAGCGTTGTCCGATTACCAGGGCAAGTTGCAAGGTGCGCTCGACAACACGCGTGCATCGGCACCAGATCCAATCAAAGTTCCACCACCGCCAAAACCAGTTGGTGTTGTTCCGCATACGCCAACCGGCGTGGATCGTGCAATCTTGGATGGCATTTTCAATCACCTCACCGAATATC
>CANKUF010000142.1 GCA_947486675.1 Acidimicrobiaceae bacterium | reverse complement strand
GACGACACCGACGCAACTGACGACTTTTAGATATCGCTAATCAGCGCTACGGGAACACCAAGTCCTACCGCGCCACGGAAAGTTGCAATCAATCGGTTCTTTTGCACCGCTGGTTTTGGCGGGCTTAAAACATCGGGTCCAAGGTACGCGGCAACTTCATGTACGTCCGCAACGTTTAGTACGAACCCCCACAATGATGCATTGCCTGGCGGCATTGACGGCGCTGACACAATTTCAATAATCACATCGCCCAGTCTGTGAAAACCTTGGCGCACGCCATTTCCTGCATCGCGAATTCGTTTTAACTCTGCGCCAGTTGCTTCATGCAATGCGAGCGAGGTGCGTTCCAAGTCGGGTGTATTCACCACAACGTGATCGACGCCGAGTGGCGTCAACACAAACCCTTGTGCATCGTTATGTTCAATTCGATCGTTAGCAACATTTCCAGTTGTGGAAATTCCATCGATTGACACAACGGTGGAATCGATATTGCTCAACGCCCAGGAATGCATTCCGGGTGGCAGAGCCTCATCAATGCGCAACAAAACTTCGCCAATGGCGAATACACCATCGTGAGAAAAGTTGATTCCTACCTGCGCCCAGTTGGCGCGGGAACCACCGATAACCAATTCACCAATGCGTGCCGAACTCATTCCAGGCACGTCAGCGCTATTGCTTAGCCACGTCCCATGTTTGGACGCTTACCGTGGTTGGCCTTCGAGCGACGCATCTTGGCTTTTTTCTTCTTGGTCTTCTTCGACATAGTCCCGCCATGCTAACGGGCATTCTCGCCAATTCCGATGGCTATGCCCTACGCCAGCGGGCCCTTCCGCCCGAATATGGCACACCAGTGGCGTCGGTTTTAGAGCACACATAGGTGGTTGGCGTTGTGCTTCCACTCAATGTGTAATAGCCAATTGCGCCTTCAGGCGAACAATACGAACCAGGGCTTATTTGTGCAACTGTGCTCGCCGATGCGGTACTTGGTGTGACTGTTGAATTGGTGCTTGCAGCAGGAGGATTGGCAACCACTGTCGTGCCACCTGAAATATTTGGCACGTTTGGAATTGGCGCGATGTTCAACGAGATGCACGTTGATTGCAACAGATTCTTGATTCGTCCATACTCACTCGAATCCATAGACAGACTCCAGCGAACTTTTACCGCAATCCAGTTGCCGAGGTACGTGCATGTATATGACTGCAGCGGTGGCAACCAGTTGGAAGGATCTTTATCGCTCTTCGATTGATTCACCGAATCTGTCACCGCCAGCAATGTTCGGCTGTCTGATGTGTCGTTTGCGAATGCCTTGCGTTGGGCGGCGCTCCATGCCCACGCTCCTGAGTCCCAGGCTTCCTTCAGCGCGACTACGTGATCAATATCAATATCTGACGGATTACTCCACTTCCCTCCGTCGTATGGCGAAACCCAGTCCCCTGCAATCACATTGCAATTCACTGGGTCTACTTGTGGCAATGAAATGCTGTCACGCTTCAATACCTGATCGCGAGAGTCACAACCATCGCCATCAATGTCGCGCCAATGCTCAAACAACGCGCGGTCGTAGCCAACTTGATATTCGTTTTCAACACGCACCGTTTGCAGGAGCGCAAGTGCACTTCCCACTACTACAGGTTTTGCTGTCGTCGTAGTTGTTGTCGTAGTTGTTGTCGTAATCAAAACCGATGTAGTTGTGTTGATACTCACAGCTGGTGAAGGAACGCTGGAGCTAGTTGCTGGCGTGGCACACTGGCGAACAAACGCGGACTTCACTGCAGTGAATTCGCGCTGATCCATCGCGAGCCCCCATTTTGCTTTCACTGCTACCCAATTACGAAGGTACGCACATGTTGATGTACTTGAACTGGGCATCCAACCAGCAGGGTCTTGGTCTCCACGCTGCTGCACACTTGTTTCTCGCACTAACGCCAACATGGTTATGTCGGCTCGGTCATTCATAAAACGCTTTCGCTTTGATGCGTTCCATGCCCAAGCACCGGACTCCCAGGCTTCACGAACGGTCACAATGTTTGCCACACTCACCGCAGCTACAGAACGACTGACTGTTCCAGCAAACTGTGATTGCCTGAAACCCACGGTCCGCTCGGGTACAACCTTTATCGCGGTCAATTGACCAAGCGTCGTTCCGTCATTGGCACTGGGTTGCGCAACAGCTACAGAGGAAACACTCATTGCCACAACGACAATTGCGCCATGAACCGATAGGCGCCACTTCATGGGTTCACCCTACTTACAGAGCAATCAGTGGTACATCCATCTCGATGAATATGCATTCACCTGGGCACACTTCTGCTGCTTTCACCACGTCAACTTGATTCTTTACTTCAACGGTTGCCAAGCTTCCAGAACTTCCCGGATCGTTCAATGTCACACCTGCTTGCACAACATAAGCAATTCCGTCTTCAAGTTGCACGAAGACGTCAGGACAATGATCTACGCATAGGCCATCGCCCGTACACAAGTCTTGGTCAATCCACACACGCACGGTTGCACGCTAACGAATAAGCGCGGTAACCAAGAGGGCGAGCATCAACAAATTTCGCACAATATTGTTCCAGCCAATTGGCTTTGTGGAGCGAAAACTCAAGCACGCACAGGGTGGTCTGTCCCCTGCGGCCAATCGAAGGGTAAGCAACACGGTAAAACTTGACAGCGCCACAACTGAAGCAATGAGCACAGCGTTCGCTGCAACTCCAGCGATCAGTAATGAACCCAGCACCACTTCGACATAAGGAACAGTTGGAATGGCAAACGAGGGGGCTCCAAGTCGCTTTGCTTGTGCCGGCCAGAGTTCACGCGCAATAAATTTCTGCACTCCAGCGAAAATGAAGATCACTCCAACAATCGCGGCCATCCACCAATTCAGCGAAAATATCTGCTCGTTCATTGTGGCGGTGTAACGCCAGTTACTTTGCCGCGATAAAACACCATTGCCTCGCCAACTGATTCACTCGCTGCAAGATGTTGAACTCGCCCGAGTACAAAACTGTGATCTCCTGCTGGAGTGACTGATTCGATACTGCAATCAATGACAGCGAGCGCACCTGCGAGCACCGGCATGCCACTTGGAGACTTCGTCCAATCGAGACCATCAAACCGAGCAGACATTCCGCCCTCTGGTTCGCGTGCAAATCTCCAACACAATTCGTCTTGCTCGCTCGTCAGCACATTGGCGCAAAAGCCCTTCCCTTCGGCAATGTGTGAC
>CANKUF010000141.1 GCA_947486675.1 Acidimicrobiaceae bacterium | reverse complement strand
TGTGTTGAACAACAGACGACAACACATCGTTGCCACCCATCACTACTGCTGCTGCAGTTTCATCGCAGCTGGACTCAATACCGAGCACAACCGTTGCTTCATCGACGCGAATCATGGCCTGGTCTTTTCAATGTTGCGCAAGCGATCGCGAAACGCGTCGTCTTGAATGTCTTGACACCACATCACAATTGCATCATCGGTGTTTTCGTAATACTTGCGACGAACTCCTGCAGGAACAAAACCGAAGCGTCGGTATAGCTCTTGTGCAGCCGTGTTGGTATGGCGAACCTCAAGTGTGAGTGCTTCGCACTTTCGTTGTCGTGCATGCCATGCAAGTTCCAGCATGAGCTCGGTTGCAATGCCTCGTTGTTGCCAGTCGGGATGCACCGCAATATTGGTGACGTGTGCATCGGTATCGGCGAACAACAGACCGCAATACCCCACTAATTCGCGACCAATGCGAGCAACGGCGTAGTAGCGGTTGCCCCTATTCATCATTTCAATTTCGTCAGCAAACACCTTCTGAGTCCACGGCTTCGGGTACACCACCTCTTCAATTGGCATAATGTCGCGAATGTCGCGGCGGTGCATTTGAGCAACCTCAAGCACCGGATGAGCCTGTGATTGCTGAGTGTTTCCGGCATCTACCTTCTTTATCAAGCGGTCAAGAATGCTCATTGCGCACTCCGTGTTGCCCAGTTGATTTCGGCGTCAGGTGCACGCAAATACATGGGAACCACTTCATCTACAAGCACCCACTCGCCACGCAATGCACGTTCGTGAGCAATTTCAACCAGCGTTGATGCAAGTGGCATTGAGTACTTGTCGTCTGCAAATTCCAGCGCAGGAAGCACTGGGTTAAGGCGTTCGCGAAACTCTGTTTCATGTTTCAGCGCGCCTGTGCCCACGAGCAACGTTGATTGTCCGCGGTCAAGCACATCGACAGCACACATTTCTGGTGACCCAATTTGTGGCTTACCAACTTGTTTCAGTTTTCCATCCGCCATGCGATACAGCGACCAATACACCTCGCCACGTCGAGCATCGACAACCGATGCAATGACGTCATTGCTCGTCTGCACTGCTGCAGCCAAAATGTCGAGGCTGGTGACGGGAATGATCGAAACATCAATCACTTGTGCAATCGCTTGGGCAGAGGCAATGCCAACTCTCATTCCCGTGAACAGCCCAGGCCCAATATCAACTGCAATTCCACCAACATCCCACAATTCAATGGACGCTTGTTTACATACGAAGTCGATCATCGGTGTGAGTGCTTCGGCATGTTGACGGTCGCTACGAATTTCGCTGCTTGCAAGAACTACGTCGCCATCGTGCAACGCAACGCTTACCGCATCGGTTGCCGTATCAATTCCCAAGATAATCATGCCGACCACCGTGTAAGCGACGCGCGGAGTTTGTCCCATCGCGATTCCCATTGCTTGCCACGCCAGCCAATTTCAATGCGTCGTGAGTCTTCGCTTCCTTCAACGTGGCTCAACGTGATGGTGAGTCCGTCACCGATGTCGTCACCCACAACATCGCCCCACTCCACCAGTGCGACACCACCTGTTTCAACGAGTTCAGCGATTCCTAAGTCGGCAAGTTCGCCGGTGCGCTCCAATCGATACAAGTCGGCATGGTGCATCGGAATTCGACCACCCGAATAGTTATGCAGCAAGTTAAATGTTGGCGAAGTGATTGCTTCGGATACGCCAAGCGATTTACCAAACTGTTGCGCAAAATATGTCTTCCCTGCGCCCATCTCCCCGATCAACACAAACATGTCTCCAGGTTTTGCCAAGCCAGCAATCACAGCAGCGATGCCGGCGGTGTCTGCTTGGTGCGGTGCGGTCAAGGTGATCATGAGGAAAGGCCATATTCAGCCTAGGTAGTAACGCAGGCGAACTAATTGATGTAATTGCGCGGCATTCGAGCACTGATTGCACACACAATTTCATAGCCAATGGTGCCCATTTTGTTAGCCCATTCATTGGCAGTAACAACTTCAGAACCCTGTGCACCAATCAACACCACCTCGTCGCCAATGTGCACTGCATCATCTGCGCAGTTCACCATGACTTGATCCATTGTCACCACGCCAGCAAACGCGCGGCGAATTCCACCGATAAGCACTGACCCGCTCTCCCACAATCCACGGGGCACGCCGTCTGCATATCCAAGCGGAAGAGTGGCAACTGTTGCATCGTGTTCCAGTGGTCGCTTCAACCCGTACGACACGCCTTGCCCTGCAGAAACTCGCTGCACGTGCGACACGCGCGCATGCACCGACATCACCGGGCGAAGATCAAGTTGATGTGTTGCACCAAATGAATCGCTGCGTGCATCGCCTGGAATTCCGTACAGCGCAATGCCAACTCGTTCCATAGTGCAACCAACACCAGCGTCCAGCCTGCGAATTGCAGAAGCTGAGTTTGATATGTGCACATGACGAACTTCAATTCCTAATGCACGAACCTGTTCAATGGCACGCGCAAAAGCAGAAACTTGCTGTTGTGCAAATTGAGTATCAGCAACATCTGCAGTAGCCAAATGAGTGAACATGCCGTCAAGAGTGAGCCACTGTGAATCAGCTACCAGACTCACAACTCTCACCGTATTGTCTGGTTGCGCACCCACTCGGTGCATTCCCGAATCAACTTTCACATGCACTGAGGCCATAATTTCAAGTTCGTTTGCAGTGCGCGCGAATTGAGCAATAGTTGCTTCGTTATACAACGTGGCGATCAGGCCATATTGAATGATGTCGCGATGCTGCTCTGCTGGCTGTTCGCTCATAATCAAAATCGGAGCATTAATGCCGGCTTGGCGAAGCGCAATACCCTCTTGCACGAGCGCGACACATAATCCTTGTGCCCCCGACTGCAGAGCAACGCGTGCGCATTCAATTGCACCGTGGCCATATGCGTCGGCTTTAACTACTGCCCATAGCTGTTGCGGACCAATATGGGTTGCAAGCGTTGCAACATTATGACGAAGTGCACCGAGGTCAATCTCGGCCCAAGCCCAGCGTTGTGCATTCATTGGTTTCTACTCAGCAGCAACAACAGCGACTGCCACGCTGTCGGTATGTGAAATTGACACTTGCCACGAAGTAATTCCTCGAGCGTCTGCAAGTTGTTTGGCTCTTCCTTCAATGCGCAAGGTTGGTTGTCCTGAGGTCAACTTTGTTACTGATACGTCGTGCAGATCGAATGCTCCCAACCCAAC
>CANKUF010000140.1 GCA_947486675.1 Acidimicrobiaceae bacterium | reverse complement strand
GGACTTGATGTGTACGAAGCCCTTGGCGTTGACTCAGATGTTGTCTTCGATTTGGACGTCACGAGGAATCGTCCTGATTGCACTGGTTATCTGGGAGTAGCCCGAGACTTGGCCGCGGGTATGGGTAAGCAGCTGGTGCTCCCAAAGACCAACCAATCAGCAGCGGGTAAAGCGCTAACAGTCCCAGTTGCAATTTCAGCGCCAGATCGATGCAGTCGATTCACCGTGCAGGTCATGTCGGGGATTACTGTCACGCAGTCTCCAGACTGGATTGCACGCCGACTTGCGCGTGCGGGAATGCGTTCAATCAACAACGTTGTGGATGTCTCGAATCTGGTCAACCTCGAGTTGAATCAACCAAACCATGCTTACGATTTTGATGCAGTGAAGGACGGTTTCATCGTTCGTCTAGCGCGTGATGGCGAGCAATTCACCACATTGGACGCAGTTGAACGAACGTTGTCAAGTGGCGACCTACTCATCTGTAATGCACAGGACAAACCGGTTGGCATTGCCGGCATTATGGGTGGTCTCGATTCCGAAGTCACCAATGCAACTACGTCCATTGCTGTTGAGATTGCGTACTTCGAACCAGACGCAGTTCGTGCAACTTCCACTCGATTGGCATTACGAACTGAAGCTTCGCTTCGCTTCGAGCGGGGAGTCGATCCGTATGGTGCAGAGTTTGCGGTTGCTCGGTTCGCCGAACTATTGCGCGTCACGTGCCCTGATCTTGTGGTGCACTCGGGCGCTACCGATGCACGTACCGAAGCGTTGCCGGCTCAGGCACGAACAACACCCGTGCGACTGAACACCATTAAGCGAGTGTTGGGCATTGATGTAACTGCTAAAGCATTGGAAGATCTCATTGCACCGATCGGTTTCACCATTGCTAAGTCGACAACTGATGGGGTGGTAGATGTCGGAATCCCATCGTGGCGCAACGATTGCACGAGCGAAATTGACATCGTCGAAGAAGTTGCACGTCACTATGGCTATGACAATTTGGGCAAGATCGTTCCAACTTCGCCAGTGCATGGTCGTCTTTCAGATGTTCAGCGTCGTCGTCGCATCTTGCGCGAGATTGTCGTGTCGCTTGGCGCTAGCGAAGCGATGCCGAACCCGTTCCTCGCACCAGGAGATCTTGCAAAAGTAGGACTCAGTGAAGACAACGCGCTGAAACTTGCGAATCCATTGGTTGCTGAAGAGAGCGTGTTGCGCACATCGCTTGTGCCAGGAATGTTGAAGTCAATTGCGTACAACCAGTCGCATCGCATTCGCGACATTTCGCTGTTCGAAATCGGTCATGTGTATCCACAGGGCAAAGAGATCCTGCCCGATGAATTTGAATCGTTGTGCATCATGGTTGCTGGTGCAGACGCTTCTATTGCCATGGATCTGTGGAGTCAGGTTTCAACTGCACTCGGCGTTGGTGCTCAGCTCGCACAAGACCAACCACCGGCCGGCTATCACGCAACACGTAGCGCACAACTCAAACGCGGAAAGATGGTGCTTGGTTCTGTAGGAGAAATAGATCCAACAGTGTTGGCCAATGCTGGAATTGTTGGCCGCGTCGCTTGCCTTGAAGTCAACCTTTCGGTTGTGCTGAACGAAGTTCCAAAGCCACAGGCAGCCCAACTGGTGAGCAAATATCCATCGAGCGATTTTGACTTGGCATTTGTTGTGGCCAACAGTGTGCCTGCGGCCAACATGGTGAAGGCTCTTCGACAGGCGGGTGGCAATCTGCTTGTCGATGTAGCGCTGTTCGACATCTATCGCGGCAAAGGGGTAAGCGAGGATGCCCGCAGCCTGGCCTATCGGTTACGCCTGCAGGCTCCCGACCGCACGCTGACCGATGTGGAAGTATCGGAAGTGCGCGCAAAGTGCATTGCCGCCGCCGAAAAGCTTGGCGCAACCCTCCGGGGATAGCCATTTAGGTCGTTGCATAGTTATGCGGCTATCTGTATAATTATGCAATGATATCGGTTGGCATAATTGGAGCATCTGGGTTCACCGGTGCTGAGTTGCTGCGTATATGTGCGCATCATCCACACTTTGAAGTGAAATATGCAACGGGGGATTCGCAGGCAGGAACCCTTGCGCGTTCGCTCTATCCATCTCTCGCCGCAACATATCCAAATTTGGTGTTTGAAGAATTTGAGTTGGCGAAAGCCCTCGCATGTGATGTGGTGTTTCTTGGTTTGCCACATGAAGCATCATTAGATCTAGTTCCTCAATTGGTCAACAAAGTGAAGCTGGTGGTCGACCTGTCGGCAGCGTATCGATTAACCGATATCTCGCAATATCCGCAGTGGTACGGGTTCACACATACTCATCCAGAACTCGTTGCCAGTGCGGTGTACGGACTTCCCGAGTTGAACCGCGAAGCGCTGAAGACTGCGAAGCTCATAGCGACTCCTGGTTGTTATGTAACGGCAGCAAGTTTGGCGCTAGCTCCGTTGGTGAAGGCCGGCGTAATCAATCCACAAGGTGTCATTGTTGATGCTGCTTCTGGGGTGTCTGGCGCTGGTCGTGCAGCGAAACATTCGAACTCTTTTAATACAGTCGATGAAGACTTCACTGCGTACGGTTTGCTTGATCACAGGCATACTCCAGAGATCGAACAAGTAACTGGCGCACAAGTCTTGTTTACACCGCATCTTGCGCCAATGAATCGCGGCATCCTCGCTACGTGTTATGCACGACCAACTGCAGGCACAACGCCAACAACGGCATCACTATTGGCAGTACTCGCGCGTGCATATGCGAAAGAGCCGCTCGTTGTTGTCGGTCAGAACTCTCCTTCAACCAAAGCGACACTTGGTACGAACGTCACACACATCACCGCGCGTTACGACGAACGCACGGGTTATGTGATGGTGCTGAGCGCACTTGACAATTTGGCAAAGGGTGCCTCGGGCGGGGCAGTGCAAGCAGCAAACGTTGCGCTCGGGTTGAACGAACTCGACGGGCTTTCATTGGTGGGGATGTATCCATGAGTGAGTTGATGAACGAATCGCACGAGCGTGTTGGTGCGCTACTGATTGAAGCGCTGCCATACATTCAACAGTTCGCTGGCAAGACTGTCGTCGTCAAGTACGGAGGCAACGCGCTTGCCGGAGCGAGCGATGCAGATGCTGCGGGTACGTTCGCCCAAGACATCGCACTCATGCACGCGGTCGGTATTAAACCAGTGGTCGTGCATGGTGGTGGACCACAGATCAGCGCGCTTATGGAACGTCTTGGCAAGAAGCCCGAATTTCGTAATGGTC
>CANKUF010000139.1 GCA_947486675.1 Acidimicrobiaceae bacterium | reverse complement strand
GCCTTGCCTTCTTGTGGCGTGAACACGATGGGAGAGATGAACACCACATTGTCGTCCAGCAATTCATCAAGGCCGCCAGGAAGTTGACCCTTCATGTGTAGGTGCCATTTCTCAATTACTTCGTGAATCATGCGTATCTCCTTGGGTACTCAAACTTTAGGCAATTACTCGTCAATCACCGAATCGAGCAAGCGGATCATGGCGTGAATGGATTCATATCTCCAGCGTGAAACCAGTTTTGTATTCGGCTCAGCCACTTTTTCCTTTGTCTTAAATTCTTGAGCAAAGACAGAAAACAGGTCGCGTTGGCGTTTGGCGAGGCCTTTGTTTGACATGTTTGCGCGACTTCGAAGAACAAACTTTGCTAGAAGCTCAATACGGGCATCTCTCGGATGTTCAACAATGCCCTCTAGCCACTCTGCTGAAGTTGCCTTGCCGCGAGCAGTTGGGGAGTACACCGTTCGCTCAGAACCTTGCGCACCAGCCTCAGTCTTTGATGGCCGAATGAGTGCTGCGGCTTCCAGGCTGTTGATGGATCGATACACCAGGGGGCGGCGCACCTTCATGACGGCCACAAGAGATTCGTCGGCATCAAGTTCTTTAGATATGGCAAAGCCGTGCATTGGTTTTTCGCAGATGATGGTGAGCACTATGTGGTCGAGCACGGATGGCATATATAGTCTCACTGTGACTATTTTAGCCAAAGCGAGATCGCTTGTAGTCGTATTACCAATATTTGTTGTTTCGGTCACGGCGCCGGTTCATGCTGAAAGTGTCGAGACAAAGAAGGTCACCATCACGGTTTCAGCTGCCGCTTCACTCGCCAAGTCCTATGGCGAAATTGGCAAGCAATTCGAAAAAGCGAATCCGTCAATAAAGGTGCGGTTCAATTTTGCATCGTCGTCCAGTTTGGTTTCACAGATTCAATCTGGTGCACCAACCGATGTTTTTGCCGCTGCTGAATTAACCAGTTTCGACAAGTTACTGGCATCAGGAAATGTTGTGAAGTCACCGAAAGTATTCGCACGCAACTCCATGCAATTGATTGTGAAGCCGTCCAATCCCTTAGGCATTTCGTCAGTTGCGGATTTGTCGAAGGCATCGGTTATTTCGCTGTGTGCAAAGACTGCGCCATGTGGGGTGTATTCGGCAACAGTGCTTTCGCGATATGGCGTGGTGATACCGGAGTCAAAAGTTACACGTGGCATAGACGCAGCAGCCACGCTGAATGCAGTATCTACTGGAGATGCCGATGCGGCAATCGTGTATGCCACTGATGCACTGTTGGCAAAGAAACAGGTGGCCGTTATTCCTATTCCTGTCGGCAAGAATGTGAAAGCGATGTATGGCATTGGTGTTGTGCGAGGAAGCAAGAACTCTAAGCAAGCCGATGCTTTTATCCTGTTTGTGCTTTCACCCGCTGGGCAGAAAGTATTGAACGCTTTTGGGTTCCTGGCTCCATAGATGAACTACGTCAGTTCACGAACACCGCGCGTTGTGCGCATGGGGGCTTTACTCGGTGTTGCGTTTCTTGCGTTGACGATAGTCGGTTTGTTGAAGCGAGTTGCCTGGTCAACGCTTTGGGATCAGTTGACAGATGTCGCTACTCGCGACGCATTGCGAATCTCTCTGTACGCATCGGTTTGTGCAACTGTGCTGGCACTTGTGCTTGGCTTGCCGCTCGCATGGTGCTTGGCGCGAATGCAATTTGCTGGCCGTCGCTTCGTTCGTGCATTGGTGTTGTTGCCCATGGTGCTGCCACCTGTCGTAGGTGGCGTTGCGTTGTTGGGTGCTTACGGCAAAACGAACGGATTACTTGGAGGAGTTCTTCACAGTTTGTTTGGCATTCAACTCACATATTCGCTGTGGGGAGTGATCATTGCCGAAGCGTTTGTTGCGCTGCCATTTTTGGTCCTGTCGCTTGAAGGCGGTCTGAGGTCCATTGATACAAAATACGAAGAGTCTGCAGCGGTAATGGGTGCAACTGATTTCACTCGGTTCATGCGAATTACGCTGCCACTGTTGAAGCCATCACTCGTTGCTGGGCTGATGCTCGCGTGGGCAAGAGCGCTTGGAGAATTTGGCGCAACCATCACATTTGCGGGAAACATTCAGGGCAGAACGCAAACTGCACCGCTTGCGGTGTACACCATGCTCGAGAGCAACCCCGAGGGTGCCTATGCACTCAGTTTCCTGTTGGTCGCAGTGTCTGTTGGTGTGCTTGTGGGTTTACGTGATCGCTGGATAGGCGGGGGCTCTTAATGATCTCTCTGCATGGCACAGTCGAAATAGGAAACTTCTCTCGCGAGTTCACCATTGACGTGGGTAACGAAATCGTTGGCGTGTTCGGCACCAACGGTTCAGGAAAAACGTCAGTGTTGCGCACGATTGCTGGCCTATGCCCGCTTGGCAAAGGCAAATTGATTGTGAACGGCGAACTTGTTGATGCACCTGCCGAGCACATATTTGTGCAGCCAGAGTTGCGGCACATAGGCATGGTGTTTCAGGATCATTCGCTGTTTCCATTCATGACCGCCCTTGATAACGCGGCTTTCCCGCTGCAGATGCGCGGAATGAAACGCACTGCGGCTCAAAAGTTGGCGAACGAGATGCTGGAGCAATTCGGTGTTGCCAATGTCGGGCAGCAAATGGCCTCAACGCTTTCGGGAGGGCAAAGCCAGCGTGTTGCAATTGTTCGAGCGCTTATTGGTAGTCCCAAGGTGGTATTGCTCGATGAGCCGCTTTCAGCAATTGACGACGAGTCACGTGATGGCGTGCGGAACCTCATTCGCGAGCACCTTGTTCGCCTCGGAGTGAGCGCCATTGTGGTCAGCCATGATCGAACTGAACTGGATCATTTGTGTACTCGAATCGAGAATTACACTCGGTAAATCATGCAGCTCTCACTCGACGATGCAAGTCCGGCATTGTCCAATGTGGTGTTTTGTGTACTCGACTTAGAAACTGCAGGGTCGTCTGCCGACGTTGGCGGCATCACCGAAATCGGTGCAGTGAAGTATCAAGGTGGGGAAGAAATTGCGCGCTTCAATACCTTGGTGAACCCGGGCTGTGCCATTCCATCGTTCATTGTGATGCTCACGGGCATCACCGACATCATGGTCATGAATTCTCCACCAATTGAAGACGTGCTCGACGACCTGATCGAATTTATTGGAGACTCGGTGATCGTGGCTCATAACGCTCGATTCGACATGGGATTCATTCAGTCGTCCCTCGAACGGGATGGCAGGCCAAGGCTTACGAACAAGGTTGTGGACACGGTTTCACTCGCA
>CANKUF010000138.1 GCA_947486675.1 Acidimicrobiaceae bacterium | reverse complement strand
CCATGAGCGTTGCGCCACACACCAACAATGCAGGCACAGCAGTAAACAACGTTGTTGACTGAGCAAACCCAACGGCAGCTGCTGCCCACACGAATGAAGCCATCATCGCAAGTATTTCTGCATGCAGTTGCTTGCGCAGAATCGGCAATAACCACACCGCCAGTACCGAGCCAACACCAAGCGCTCCGGCCAACACTCCAAACCCACTTGAGCCGACTTTCAACGACTCCTTGGCCACCACAGGCATGACCGAATTCAGCGAAGCAGTCGCACCAAGCACCATCGCCAGTCGCAATGCAATGTTGCGCAATTGCGCGGTGCGTACTACGTGTTTAATTCCATCTTGAATCACATGATTGATTTTTGATGCACTCTCAACTTGTGCAGAAAACGTTGGAAGTTTTCGGACCACAAACAAAATTCCCACGAACGAAACTGCGTTCAATACAAACACTGCGCCAGGGCTTGTGAATGCAATAACCGCACCTGCAAGTGCCGGCCCAACCGATTGCGCAATGTTGCGCGAAACCGAATCGAGACCAAACGCTTGCGACAAATACTTCGTGCCAACAAGTTGTGGTGTGAGTGCCATAAACGCCGGTGCTGCAATAGTGAGCGCCACTGATTCAAGGAACGTTCCCGCCAACAGCGTCGTTACCCCAAGGTTCCCCGTCATTTCGAGCACACCTAATGCAGCAGCAATTGCAAGGGCCAACACTTGTGTGAGGGCGATAAGCCGCCTGCGCTCCACCATGTCGGCGAATGCTCCCGCATGTAAAGCCAACGCAAAGCCCGGCACTGCCCAACTGGTTTGCACCAAGCCAACAAGCGTCGGCGAATCGGTAAGCGAGGTCATTGCCCAACCTGCAGCAACGATGTGCATAAACGTGCCCACGTTCGATACCAGGGCTGCGATCCACATAGACCGATAGACCGCAATGCGCAGGGGCGACCATGGGCCACTCCCCCATACAGGCTCAACTTCCCCACTCATCGCGCCTACCTTACGACTTTGCAAGTGTTACAGAATCGATATTTCCGCCAATACATGGGGGCAAATGTTGCAGTCTCGTGTAATCCACCATTGGGCGCTCATAGTGATTTACGGTCGTTTTGTGGGCAACGACGCCCACAGAACTGGGGAAATGAAATGTACACACTTGGATACCTACTCCTAGCAGCACTTCTGCTCGGCGCCGTAACGACAGTTGTCGATTCGGTACTTGGCACCGTTCAGCTATCAGCCATTATCAAGAAGATTCCAATTGTTGGTTCAAACTGGGGCTTAATCGTTGCAATTGCAATGTGCTGGCTGCTCAAGATGACACCAGCAAGTGGTTGGGGCATGACGTTCGACCAGGATTGGCAGACCTATTGCGCTAACGGCGCAATCGTGGCAGGAATGATTCCTGTTAAAGACGCTGTCATCTCCATGGTGAACAAGGGCTTCCGCATGTAACTAGCGGTCTCCGCTAAAAGGAACTCTGGAACCCGCCGGCGCAAGCCGGCGGGTTCTTCATTTATCCCTCTCAATTCAATTCCAATTAGTGTTTCCCCATGGCCATCGACCCTCAGGTTTGCAGTGCGTATCAACGTGACGGTGTGGTGGTGTTGCGCAATCTTGTTACTCCCGAGGCCCTAGAAGCCTTGCGCCAAGGTGTGGCAGCCAATATGGCAAACCCTGGTCCGTGGGCAAATGAATACACCCCTGTAGGCGCCTCTGGCCGCTTTTTCGATGACTACGTGAACTGGAACCGCATCCCACAATTCGCCAATGTTGGTAAGCAAGGGTCGGTTCCTGCCGCCGCGCTCAGCCTGATGGGCACCACATCTGCGCGTCTGTTTCACGAGCACGTGTTGGTCAAGGAAGCCGAAACCAAAGAAGTCACCCCGTGGCATCACGACGATCCGTACTACGGAATTAACGGCATGGACAACGTGAGCATCTGGATTCCACTCGACCCCATCCCCAATTCGGTTGCGCTGCGCTTCATTGCTGGCAGCCATAAGTGGAATAAGCGATTTATCCCGAAGCGCTTCAAGGATCAGACTGCTTACGTAGAAGCCGCACACGACTTCGTGCACTTGCCGTCAGTTGAAGATCTCAATGCTCACGAGGTGATTTCCACTCCCGTACAACTTGGCGATGCGGTGGCATTCCATTACCGCACACTCCACTCTGCGCCAGGGACCGCAGGCACCGGTGTGCAATTACGTCGCGCTGTCAGCTTCCGCTATGTCGGTGACGATGCGGTGTTTGCTTCACGCCCGTGGAAAACGTCTCCTCCACTTGAAGGCAACGGCTTGCAATTTGGCGACGCGCTGAACGACCCGCGCTTCCCAGTTGTGGCAACGCGTTAATTAGTTGCGTTCGCGTACAGGCGAATCAACGGGTGTAAACGAAAACCGTCGAAATATTTCGGCGTAGCCACCTTCGTATAACACTCCTGCATCGCGTGCGCGCTCAACCGCATTCACCCGTTGCATCAAATTGTCGTACCTGTACCACGGCACACCCGGTTCTTCGTGGTGGGCCACGTGCAAGTTGTTATTCAACATGAGCAAACTCATGAATCGTCCAGCCATGATCATTGCAGTTCGTGTTTCAACACCACTCTGATACTTGTGTTCAGGGAACGGCCGAATGGCATTAAGAATGCGACCGCCATACACCGTGCCAAGCGCAAATTGCCACAACGGCATGCTCGACAGTGAAACCAAATACACCACGAACGCAACGCCAATGATGTGCAGCGTTACGGCTAGTCGGTCACTCTTTTCATTTCGTACAGCACGCTTCAACACCGACAATACATAGGTAATGGTGCTGACAATTGTCCATACAAACATACGGAACAAGATGGTGCGGTTTGCAGTCCAGGCTGCGCGGCGAATTCTTCCCGCTTTATCCCACTGCTCTTGCGACACGTAATAACTCTCGTTGTCGAGCGCTGGGTTTGTTAAGTCCGAAAGGTGATGCTCATGGTGATCTTTTTTGAAAGCCAAATATGGAATCCACAACGTGACAGGAATGCCACCTAGCGCGTCGTTCAAAAACTGATTCTTAAACGGGTGACCGTGCAATACCTCGTGCTGCATACTGAGGTGCCAAGCACCAAGCACTGCAAGCATTGGTATTGCCAACCATGGGGTAAGTACCTCATATCGCACCACAGTGAGCACCGTGAGCCCATAGACGGCAACCACCACTAACAGCGTGCGCCATTCTGCTCGCTCACGGAGCAGCGTGTTAGAGGGTGAATTGTCTACAGCCACGGCGAAATTCTACAATTCAATAGTGATAGTTGCTGTGCGCAGG
>CANKUF010000137.1 GCA_947486675.1 Acidimicrobiaceae bacterium | reverse complement strand
GGAAGTGCTTGGACTGACTAGCCGTATTGCTCAGGAACTTCCCACTTCAGAATTTGTTCCAATGGTTGGGCAGGGTTGCGTTGCTGTTGAGTGCCGAGAAGGCGACTCTGAAATTCTTGCGGCCATTGCTGGCATCGATCATGCACAAACTCGTTACGCCGTAGAAATTGAGCGTGCATTTCTTGCCGAACTTGGCGCAGGTTGTTCAATGCCAGTTGGCGCGTACGTCAACACCGAACGCGTGCTTTCAACGTTTATGGCAACTGGACCAACGAATTCTGATCGGCACGTGAAGTTTGTCGAGCCTGTGCCAACAGCTAATGCACATGAGTTCGCTCGCGAGCTTGCGCGGAAGTCGCAAGCAGCATTGGCATGACCGAGAAAACGTTTTCGGGAAAGCGCATTGTCATTACGCGCCCACGAGCGCAGTCAAAAGAATTACAACGTGCACTTGAAGACAGTGGTGCAAAGTGTTCGCTCGTTCCACTCATTGACATTGCTCAGCCAGACGATGAAGGTTTTGCATTCGAACAAGCAATGCGCAACGTAAGTGAATACGAATGGGTGGTATGTACATCAGCCAATGGCGCGTCGCGCGTTGCACCGTATCTATCAAATAGCGGGAATAGGCCAAAGCTTGCCGCTGTAGGGAGTGCAACGGCGCTTGCATTTGCGCGAGATGTGGATTTTGTTCCAAGTAGTGCAACTGGGGTCTTGCTTGCCAAAGAGCTTCCAGTGACTTCTGGAAAAATTCTGGTTGTTCAAGCCCAAGAAACGAGTGGCGATGTGGTGCGAATTCTGCAAGATCGCAACATGAATGTTGACGGAGTTGCGGCGTATAAGACAGCACATTGTTTACTTACTGATTCGCAAATTGCAGAAATTCAATCTGCTGACGCGGTGTTGGTTGCGTCGGGTTCCGCTGTGCGGTCGTGGTGCGAACAGGCGGGACCAAAAGTAAATGGAAAAGTTGTTGCGATCGGAGAGCCAACACAACAAGTTGCGGCCGAATGCGGAATGTCGATTAGTGCAGTTGCACGCGAAGCCTCAACCGCAGGGGTTGTTGCAGCGCTTGCTGGCGTATTCGCGTAACTGACCCCGTAGCCTTACTGGCATGGCGTTTCCGCAATCTCGACCCCGTCGTCTTCGTCAAAGCCCAGCACTTCGCGAACTTGTTGCCGAGGTGCGTCTTGGGGTTTCCGATTTAGTTGCACCGTTATTTGTTCGTGAAGGTATTTCCTCGCCGCAACCCATTTCGTCGTTGTCTGGAGTTATGCAGCACACGCGTGAGTCGTTGAAAGAAGAAGTTCGTGCGCTTGCCGATCTTGGCGTTCCCGCGGTCATTTTGTTTGGCGTTCCTGCCGTTAAAGACGAAGTTGGCTCAGGAGCATTTGATCCAAATGGAATCGTGCAAGTTGCACTGAGTGAGTTGCGAGAAGAATTAGGTAATCGCATCGTGTTGATGGCGGACTTGTGTGTGGATGAATACACCTCGCATGGACATTGCGGAGTGCTGAATGCAGCAGGTGATGTTGATAACGATGCGACACTTGAGATTTATTGCAAAGCCGCGTTGGCACAAGCACAGGCTGGTGCTCAAGTAGTTGCACCGAGCGGAATGATGGACGGACAAGTTGGCGCCATTCGTGCAGCACTTGATGGTGCAGGGTTTCATGACACCGCGATCATGGCCTATTCAGCAAAGTACGCCTCTGGTTTGTATGGCCCGTTCCGTGATGCAGTAGATGTACAAATTGTTGGTGGCGGTAATCGCAAGGGTTACCAACAAGATTGGCGCAATGCCCGCGAAGCACTTCGCGAAGTTGCAGCAGACATTGAGCAAGGTGCCGACATCGTGATGGTAAAACCTGCAATGAGTTACCTCGATGTCATTGCATCAGTAAGTCAACGCGTTGATGTTCCGGTTGCCGCGTATCACGTAAGTGGCGAATACGCCATGATTAAAGCTGCAGCAGCAAATGGCTGGATCGATCACGACACTGTTGCTGTTGAACAATTGACTGCAGTGAAGCGTGCAGGCGCAGACATTATTTTGACGTATTTCGCGCGTTGGTTCGCCGAAACCCAACAATAGGAGTCGCAATGACTATCCCGTTTTGTGATCCAGCCCTGTGCGTATCTGCAGGTTGCACTGCAACTGTGTGTACTGGCAAAGCAATTGCGTCAAACCATACATTTTTCGAACGCTCAGCCAATGTCATTCCTGGTGGGGTTAACTCGTCAATTCGTGCATTCAAATCGGTTGGCGGTGAGCCATACATCGTTGCTCGCGGCGAAGGCGCACACATTGTTGATGTTGAGGGCAATCGCTACATCGACTTAGTGCAAAGTTATGGCGCGGTCATTTTGGGTCACGCGCATCCCGCAATTACTGCAGCATTGCGCGAAGCAGCAGGCGATGGCACATCGTTTGGCGCACCAACCCCGCGTGAAATGAAATTGGCAGAAGCAATTCGCGAGCGAGTTCCAAGTTGCGAACGCATTCGACTGATGAACAGCGGCACCGAGGCGACCAGCACTGCTGTGCGCCTTGCTCGCGGTGCGACTGGGCGCAAGCGAATCATTACGTTTTATGGAAACTTTCATGGTGCAACAGATGCACTTCTCGCAGCAGGTGGAAGTGGAATTGCAACGCTAGGAATTCCCGGAACAGCGGGTGTTCCAGAAGAGGCTGTTGCCAACACGTTGGTAGTTCCCTACAACGTTGTTCCTGAAATTGGTAACGATGTTGCTGCAGTCATTGTTGAACCAGTGGCCGCAAACATGGGCGTTGTTGCGCCAGCGCCTGGATTCCTGGAAGGTCTTCGCGCGGCCTGCGATAAGGCTGGGGCTTTGCTCATTTTTGACGAAGTGATTACTGGTTTCCGTATTGGCCAAGGTGGTGCGCAAGCAAAGTACGACGTGAAGCCCGACATCACCTGCTTTGGCAAAGTAATTGGCGGTGGTTTACCGATTGGAGCGATTGGTGGATCACGTGCAGTGATGGAAAATCTCACACCAATCGGCAAGGTGTTTCATGCTGGCACGCTTGCGGGTAATCCGTTAGCAACTGCCGCTGGTCTTGCAGCATTAAACGAACTCACTCAAGACGTATATATGGAACTTGGTGCGCGTGCTCGCGCGTTGTCCACGCTGCTTCGTGATGCCTGCTTAAGCGCAGGAATCGTTGCCCAATTCCCTGTAGTGGGCACGCTTGTTGGAGCATTTTTTGGACCGACCACTCCAACTAATTTTGATGAAGCAAAGCAGACCGACGAAAAAATGTATGCGCGCTTTTTCCATGCAATGCTGGCCGAAGGC
>CANKUF010000136.1 GCA_947486675.1 Acidimicrobiaceae bacterium | reverse complement strand
GATGGCGAACTTGTGCGTCACCTACGTATCCCACTGCATGTGCAAGCAGGGGAACGTGCTGCTTCACGATGTCGGACTTTTCAACATCCATGTGGCGGGTAAGTGCGCCAATGGCAATGTGATCGCCAGCGTCTTTCACATATGACAAGTCGGTAATGCGGCCAATGTCAATGAGCATGCTTGGCTGAGCCAAACGAAGTTTCATCAATGGAATAAGGCTGTGTCCACCGGCCAGGAGCTTTGCTTCATCGCCGTATTCACCAATGAGCGAGATGGCTTCTGCTGCTGACGATGCGCGCTTCAGATCAAATTGTGCAGGAATCATGATCGGCCCTTACTTCCTTACCGCTGCAAGAACGGATTGAACAATGTTGTGATATCCGGTGCAACGGCACAGGTTGCCTTCTAGGCCAATGCGAATGTCGTCTTCGGTTGGGTTGGCGTTTTCATTCAGCAAGCCAACTGCAGCCATCACCATTCCAGGTGTGCAGAAACCGCATTGCAAGCCATGATTTTCCATGAACGCCTGTTGCATCGGGTGCATCACACCGTCTTTGCTCATGCCTTCAATGGTGGTTACAGCACAACCATCGGCTTGTGCTGCCAAAATGGTGCAGCTCTTTACGGCTTCACCGTTGAGGTGAACCGTGCATGCTCCGCAACTTGACGTGTCGCAACCAACGTTTGTGCCTGTGAGTTGCAGCGTTTCGCGAATGTAGTGCACTAACAGTGTGCGTGGTTCAACGTCATGCTCGGTTGCTTTTCCGTTGACAGTGATGCTGACCTTCATGAGTTTGCCTGTGCTTTCTGCTTTTGAATTTCTGACCACACGCGTTCTGCGGTGGTTGGCATATCGATGTGACGAACTCCAAGGTGGGCGAGTGCGTCAATTACTGCCGACTGAACTGCAGGAGTTGAACCAATCGTTCCCGATTCACCAATGCCCTTTGCACCAAGCGGGTTACGCGGTGTTGGGGTTTCCATGTGAATGACTTCGAAGCTTGGCAATTCTGCTGCAGAGATGAATGCGTAGTCAGCGAAGTTTGACGTAATTGGGTTTCCGTCGCTGTCGTAGCGAACTTCTTCCAGCAAGGCCTGTGCTGCGCCTTGGGCAATACCGCCATGGATCTGTCCTTCAAGCAACAACGGGTTTAGTACTTTGCCCGCGTCATCGCATGCCACGTGGCGCAGCATTTTTACCTGGCCAGTTTCGGTGTCTACTTCAACGACCGAAACGTGAGCGCCAAATGGGAAGGTTGCGCCTTGTGAAACATAGTCAGTTTCCTGAATGAGTCCGCCATCTTTTGCTAACGCAATGGACAAATCTGCCCACGATTTTGCAACTGCTGGTGTACCTGCAACGTGGAATGCTGCGGCTGCTTTGTCGAACACCACGTCTTCTTCATTGGCTTCGAGCAGACGGGCTGCATGTTTGCGAGCTTGCTCAACAAGTTCACCTGCTGCAACGTGCACGGCAACTCCGCCTTGCTGAAGTGAACGTGAACCCATGGTTCCGCCACCCTTTGGCACGAGGTCGGTATCGCCCCACACCACGTCAATCTTGTCCATTGGAATTCCAGTTGTATCGGAGGCGATCATTGCCCACGACGTGACATGACCCTGACCATGTGGCGAAGTTCCGGTGTACACAATTGCGCGTCCATCTTGCGTGACTTCAATCTTTGCGGCCTCTCCGGTGCTGTTGCCAGCGGTGATTTCGACATACACGCTGACGCCGATACCTAATTGCTTCACGCTTCCACTTGCACGACGTGCTGCTTGTTCTGCACGAAGTTTGGTGTAGTCGGCTGCTGCAAGAACTCGGTTCAACGATTCTTCGTAATCGCCAACGTCATACGTTTGGCCAATAGCCGTTGCATGTGGCTCGAGGAACTTTGGAATCAAGTTCATGCGGCGCACTTCTGCAGCATCTTTTCCAATTTCGGCTGCAAACATGTCCATTGCTCGTTCAATTGCTGCGGTTGCTTCTGGGCGGCCTGCGCCACGGTAAGCAACAACCGGAGTGGTGTTGGTAGCAATTGAAGTGGTGCGAATTTCAATCGTTGGAATGTCGTAAACACCCGAAGCCATTGGGCGGGTCATGAATGGGGCAAGAATTGCGCCAAGGTCCACCCATGCTCCGGAGTCTTGCAACACGTGCATTTGATATGCGGTTACTTTGCCGGCTTTTGTTCCGCCGATAGTGACGTATTGAATTTGTGCACGGCCATGGCCAAGAGCGGTCATGGACTCGCTGCGTGTTTCTAGCCAGCGAATTGGGAGACCTGCTTTTTTGGCAACAGCTCCTAGAACTAGTTCTTCTGGGTAAGCGGCGATCTTTGCACCGAAGCCACCACCAACGTCTGGAGTGATGACGCGAATTTTTTCGGCATCGAGTCCGTTTGCTGCTTGGATGGTGTCACGCGCACCTTGTGCATGTTGCGTTGACATCCATTGAATAAGTCGACCGTCGTTGTCCCATGCTGCAGCAGAAGCGCGAACTTCTAGTGGACATGGCGCTACTCGCTGGTTTACGTAGCGACCTTTTACGACAACTTCGCAATCTGCGAACATTGCGTCGCCCGTGTTGTCTGGCATGCCAATGGCTGTGCTGTCGAACACCACGTTGCTACCACACTCTTCGTAGATGTGTGTGGTGCTGGTCATTGCCTGTTCAATGTCAATCAATACTTCAAGAGTGTCGTAGTCAACAATTACTTTTTCCGCTGCATCTTCGCCTTGGTTCGCAAGCTTGGTGAGTACAACTGCAACAGGTTCGCCGACATAGCGAACTTTGTTGCTTGCAAGCAACGTGCGCTTGGCCATTGGGTTGAATGTGGCTGCTACTGGTTCTAGGCCTAAGTCCGCAGCGGTGTAGATAGCGACAACTCCTGGAGACTCAAGAGCATCCGATACATCGATGCTCACAATGTTGGCGTGAGCAACGGTGGAGCGAATGAAGGTTGCATGAAGTGCACCAACAAGAAGTGGTTCACTGTTGAGGTCGTCTACGTATACGCCACCTGTTGTGAGAAACTTTGGGTCCTCTTTGCGTAGTACGCGGTTACCAAGAATGCTTCCAGCCACAAAATCTCCTAACGATTTGTCTTACGACAGGTTAGGGGGTAAACGGCTGCAGGGAAATTTCGCCCTGGGCAGCCTTTTTCGCAGATTCAAGACTGCGCACCAACAACATGGTGGAAACAATGGTGTACGGCCAACGCTCAGGAAGGGCAGTAGATAAGGCGGGCATGTCCATCATTGGCAAGCGGCGCTCGTTGAAGCGCAAGTAGCCAAGCTGAGTGCGAATTGCATCTTGCAGGCCGGCTT
>CANKUF010000135.1 GCA_947486675.1 Acidimicrobiaceae bacterium | reverse complement strand
TCAGCGATGATGAGGCCGAAGCAATGGCTCGCGGAATTTGGAAAGAAATTAACGGTAAGAACTTGCGTGAAAACATTGCGCCAACTCGTTCACGCGCATCACTCGTCATGCAAAAAGGCGCTGATCATCGCGTGACCGAAGTACACCTCAGAAAGCTGTAAATACTGGCTATTTGCGCTGTTGCGCCAACCACTCAGGCACCAGGCTGAGCGTTTCCAGTTCCACATAACGATCGGTATTTGCCGTTGGGTGTTCGGCATGATCAAGTTCCCACAAAATCTCATATGGCACGTACACGCCGAACCCGCCAATGGCGAGTACCGGAAGAATGTCGCTCTTCATGGAGTTGCCCACCATGCAGAAGCGTTCTGGATTGATGTCGAGACTCTTCAACACATGCGCGTAAGTAGCCGGATCTTTTTCCAACACGATTTCAACGTGTTCGAAATGATGGCTTAAGCCACTGGTTTCAACTTTTCGCGTTTGGTGAGCAAGGTCACCTTTGGTTATCAAAATGGTGCGAAATTGTGAGCTCACCTGAGCAAGTACCTCTGCAACTCCTTCGAAGACGCGAACTGGTTCGGTGAGGTGCTCGCGAACTCCATGCAGGATCTTTTGTAATTCAGAAGCAGGAATTTCTCCGTTTGACAGTGTGATTGCAGCTTCCATTGAAGACAAACCAAACGACTTCACCCCATAGCCGTAAGCATCAATATTTTTGCGTTCGGTAGCAATAAGCGCCGCCTTGATATCAACACCTACAGGGACAAACGGCGTAAGTGTTTCAACGAATTGTGTTTCATATTTGCGGAATGAATCTTCGCTAAACCACAACGTGTCATCGGCATCAAATGCAACAACATCAAACATAATTACCGGTGCAAAGCGTTTAAGTAGTTGTACACCGTGATGCGCGAGACCTTCATTGCGTCTGCCACATCTTCAACCGCACGACGCAAGATAAATGCACCCTGTTCGTCAAGTAGGCGAATGGCCTTTTGCTTATCGTTACGCGACAATTCTGACAACTTGTTTCCCAATTCGCGTTCAACTACCTCAATGATTCGATCGAGAGCTCCGTGCAAAGGTGGCAACCTGATTCCAGCAATGACCGCACCTTCCCACTTCAGTTCGATATCTCCTGCAGCAATGTTTTCGCGAGCAACGAGCGATGCACCAACTGCATCAATAAGCGGTCGCGCAGCAATAACTACAGGATGATCGTGCGGAACCGTCATGCTTGTGAGTCCTCGATGGACCCAACGTCAACGCTGACAAAGGTTGCTCCGTTTGCATATGCCGCACGCATGAGGTCGGCCACGGCTTCTGGCAATTCCGCTTTAGGAACGGAAAAGGAAGAGCCAAATGGTCCGAATTCAACAACCAGCCCGCGTTTTTCGACTGCGGCAACTGCCGCAGTTACATGCGCTCCTGGCGCACCTTCAATGAATGGTTCAATGGTGAATTCCACGGTCAGCATGCACCCATCGTAAACAATTCGCCTTCGGTGCGTACCATTGCCCTATGGCTACAACACCACTTTCACAGCCCGCAATCGAGCGTCACGGCAAGGCAACGGGCGTTCAGCAGCAAGCCGCAGGAATGCTCGAGTACGCGCGTTCCATTCGCCGCGACCTGCACGTGTGGCCAGAAATTGGTCTTGATCTTCCTAAAACTCGCGAACGTGTATTGGAAGCACTCGATGGACTTCCACTCGATATCACCCTGCACAAAACAACCAGCGGTATTGCCGCAATGTTGACTGGCGATAAGCCAGGCCCAACGGTGATGTTGCGTGGTGACATGGATGCATTACCAATGCCCGAAGATACCGGTCTTGATTTTGCATCAAAAGTGGACAACGTGATGCACGCGTGCGGTCACGATACTCACGTTGCCATGCTTGCAGGTGCTGCAAAAATGTTGAGCGAACGCAAAGCAACACTTCCTGGTCGTGTGCTGTTTATGTTTCAACCAGGTGAAGAAGGTTACGGCGGTGCCGAATACATGCTTGATGAGGGCATTCTCGATGTTGGCCCAAATCGCGATGGAAGCGAGTCCCCACTTACCGCTGCATACGCATTACACATCACGTCTTCATTGCCTGCCGGATTCATTGGCACCAAGGGCGGACCAATCATGGCGTCAAGTGATGTGTTGCGCATTGAAGTGAAAGGCAAGGGTGGTCACGCATCGGAACCGTTCCGCACTCTTGATCCGGTTCCCGTTGCCTGCGAAATCGTGACCGCACTGCAAGCATTCGTTACTCGACGCATTGAAATTTGGGACCCTGCAGTTATCACCGTCACCAAATTGATTGCTGGAACTGCAACGAACGTGATTCCTGAGGTTGCCCGAGTTGAAGGAACGATTCGCGCAATGAGCGCAGCAACACGCAAGAAAGTGCACGATGGTATTAAGCGCGTTGCAGAAGGCATTGCCGCTGCACACGACATGGAAGCAACCGTTGAAGTTGTGCTTGGTTACCCCGTCACGGTGAACGACGGACCATCTGCAGACTTCGCACTCGATGTTGCCGAAGCAATTGTTGGCAACAAAGCTGCGGTACGAATGCCGCACGCGGTAATGGGTGCAGAAGATTTCAGTTATGTATTGGAAAAGAAACCTGGTGCAATGGTGTTCCTCGGTGGCACACCACACGACAAAGACTTCCGCACTGCAGCACCAAACCACTCCAACCGCGTGATGTTTGAAGAAGACGCGATGATCACCGGCATGTCGGTGTACTCATCGCTTGCACTTCGCACTCTTGGCGTCACCCTTGACTAGAGGCACAAATACCGAGCCAACAGGGGGCAAACGCCCGCTTGAGGGCATCCGCGTGCTCGATTTCACCCGCGTGCTTTCTGGCCCACATGCCACACGCATGCTGTCTGACCTTGGCGCAGAAGTCATCAAAGTAGAGCCACCAGAAGGCGACCTCACGCGCTTTGCCCAGCCACGTGTGAATTCCCTATCGAGTTATTTCATTCAGCAAAACATCGGTAAACAAAATATTTCTCTTGACTTGTCAAAGCCCGAAGCCTCTGAACTCATCATGCGTCTCATCCCATTTTGCGATGTTGTGGTGGAAAACTTTCGACCCGGCGTCATGAACCGGCTCGGTTTGAGCACTGAACGAATGATGGAAGCGAACAGTCGCCTCATCGTTGCTTCTATTAGCGGTTACGGAGCAACTGGTCCGTGGCAAAATCGTCGCGCTTATGCGCCGGTAGTAAATGCAGAAACTGGAATCACCAAGCATCAAGGTGATGCGCAGCGGCGCGAACATGCAAACGATCCGCATAGTCATGGCGACGTGTACACCGCGCTTGAAGCATCTTCTGCAATTCTTGCT
>CANKUF010000134.1 GCA_947486675.1 Acidimicrobiaceae bacterium | reverse complement strand
ATCAGTGTGTTGTTGTTGGTGGACATCTTGGTGTTCCATCGCCGAGCACATGTCATCAAGCTGAAGGAAGCAGCGATTGAGTCAATCGTATGGATCAGCTTTGGTGTGGCGTTCATGTTCGTGGTGTGGTGGATGTTCCGTGGCCAAGCCGATGGACATCAGGCAGGCATCGAATACATCAGCGGCTATCTCATTGAAAAGAGCCTGAGCATCGACAACGTGTTCGTGTGGGCCATGATCTTTTCTCACTTTCAAGTTCCACGTCAGTTCCAACATCGTGTGCTGTTCTGGGGAATCTTTGGTGCCTTGGTGATGCGTCTGATCTTCATCTTCCTTGGTGTCGCCATCATCGAGCGTTTTGATTACATCTTGATCGCCTTCGGAGCGTTCCTGATCTACACCGGCTTCGGCGTACTTCGTCATGGCGACGACGACACGAACCCTTCAGACACGAAAACGATGAGGCTGTTTCACAAGTTCGTCCCAACAACCGATGAACTTGACGGTCAGAAGCTGTTCACTCGCGTAAACGGCAAGCGATTTGCCACTCCGCTTCTTGCGGTATTGGTCATTATCGAGATTTCCGACCTCATCTTCGCTGTTGACTCGGTTCCTGCCGTGCTTGCCGTGAGTCACGAGCAATTCATCGTGTTCGGCGCGAATGCGTTTGCCATCATGGGGCTTCGCGCGCTGTACTTCCTGTTTGCAGACATCAAGGATCGTTTCCGCTACTTGAAGCCTGCAATTTCAGTGTTGCTCATGTACGTGGGTGCAAAGATGCTGGTTGCACACTGGTATCACGTGCCAACGCTGTTCTCGCTTGGGTTCATCCTTGCGGTCATGACGGTGGCGATAGTGGCTTCTGTAATTCACGACCGCAAGCACTATTCTCCACAGGGTGGCAATAGCTGACGAAGACATTGAACGACTCCGGGACACGGTGTCGTTGGTTGATGTAGTTCAGTCATATCTGCCGTTACGTCGAGTTGGTCGCAACTGGGTTGGGCTATGCCCGTTTCATGCAGAGAAATCTGGCTCGTTTAATGTGCGCGAAGAGACAAAGCGGTATCGCTGTTTCGGTTGTGGTGCAGCAGGTGACGTGTTCAAGTTTGTGCAAGAAATTGAGCACCTCGATTTCGTAGGTGCAATTGAACACCTGGCCAATAAAGCCGGAATTACCTTGAACTACACCACTGGTGGCCAAAGCAAAGACCGCCAGCGACGCAAGCAGCTGGTTGAAGTGATGAACAAGTCGGTGGATTGGTATCACGACAGATTGTTAAATGCTCCAGATGCGCGTGCAGCGCGCGACTATTTGCGCGAGCGCGGATTGTCTGGCGATGTTGCTCGCCAATTCAAAATCGGCTGGGCACCAGACGACTGGGATGCCATGAGCAAGGACATCGGTGTGCCGATTGATCTCTTGCAAGAGGTTGGTCTTGCATTTATCAACAAACGTGGTCGCCCGCAGGATTCGTTTCGTGCGCGAGTGTTGTTTCCTATTTTTACTGATGCCGGAGATGCCGTTGCATTTGGCGGTCGTATTCTTCCGGGAAGCACCGACCCAGCGAAATACAAGAACTCTTCAGAGACCACTATTTATGCAAAGTCAAAAACGTTGTATGGATTGAATTGGGCGAAGCAAGACATTGTGACGGCAGACGAAGTGATTGTGTGCGAGGGCTACACCGATGTGATTGGGTTTCATCGCTCGGGTATTACACGTGCGGTCGCAACCTGCGGTACTGCACTCACCGAGGAACACGTCCGATTGCTGAAACGTTTTGCGAACAAGGTTGTGCTTGCATTCGATGCGGACAACGCAGGGCAAGGTGCGGCAGAACGGTTCTATGAATGGGAGAGTCGCTACAAAGTGCAGGTGAGTGTTGCCAAATTCCCAGATGGAAAAGACCCTGGCGACCTTGCATCGAGTGACCCAGAAGCATTAGCAACAGCAATTAAGAATGCGCAACCGTTTCTTGGTTTCCGCTTGCAACGTGTTCTCAGTGCGGGGTCCATTGCAACACCAGAAGCTCGTTCACGCACTGCCGAGCAGGCTATGGCAGTCATCAATGAGCATCCCGACATGAACGTGCGCAAACTTTATGCGGGAGAAGTTGCAAGTCACGTAGGTATTGCTGCTGCAGATTTAGTGAAGATCGCAGAACGTGGCTCACGTCGGCCAGAGGTGCGCGCCGCTGTTCCATCGCAGTCCGGGCATAAGCGTGAAAGCGCCGAATTTGTGGTGCTTGCACTCATGATCCAGGACTGGAATGCCATCGCCTCATGGATGAACGAGGCCCTATTTGCTGATGATGTCTATCGCAGGGCGTTTCTGGCACTCATTGCGACAGAGGGTGAATTGAACGCAGCCCTTGAAGCCGCAGACCCAGAGGCTCGTGAAGCATTAGAGCGGGCAGCCGTTGCTGACGTAGAGTCGCAACCAGATGCCGAAGCATTTAATCTCATTTCTGCGGCAGTGCGACGTGAGCTTTCGCACCGTGTTAAGAACATCGACCCTGAGCAAATTCGCGTTGATCGAGATGCTCGCATGTTGCTTGAGCAAATGGAAAACCCAGCAACATCACACGATGCAGCCGAACAATTGTTGGGTTGGTTGAAAATGCGTATGAGCGAGCATTCGTGAGAAGCTCAATTTCAAATGATTCTGGTCCTGATGCTGTCCGTATGTATCTCAATGAAATTGGGCAGGTCGACTTACTCACTGCAGAAGACGAGCGTCGCTTAGGGAAACTGATTAAAGACGGTATTGCCGCTCAAGTAGCGCTCGATGCAAGTGGCGGAAACCTCGGTTTGCGCGAACGTCGTGCTTTGCAGCGCGAAATCAAGGAAGGCGAGAAAGCCAAAGAGCACATGGTGCGCGCCAACCTTCGACTCGTTGTTTCCATCGCTAGGCGTTATGACCGCAAGGAATTACAACTTGCAGACTTAATTCAAGAGGGCAACATCGGCTTGATGCACGCAGCCGACAAATATGACTTCGAAAAGGGTTTCAAGTTTTCCACGTATGCAACCTGGTGGATTCGTCAAGCAATGACTCGCGCAATGGCCGACCAAGGTCGCAACATTCGTATTCCTGGTCACATGATGGAAATCGTTAATCGTGTCCACCGAGTAGAGCGCGAACTTGCTGCCGAGCTTGAACGCGATCCACTGCCAGAAGAAGTTGCTGTTCGGTGTGGCCTCACGGTTGACAAGTTGCTCGAAGTGATGCAAATAGCGCTCACCACCACAAGCCTTGATGCTCCCGTTGGAAGTGACACAGATGACTTAACTGTGGGTGACACCATTGCCAGCACAAACGAAAACAATGACCCACAGGAAATTACGGAAAAAGCGTTGCTCAGTGAAGCT
>CANKUF010000133.1 GCA_947486675.1 Acidimicrobiaceae bacterium | reverse complement strand
CGTCGCGCAATAACATTGCTTGCGGGTCAACCATTGGACCAATCACCGCCACTCGCTTAGGTATTGAAACTGTTGATATCGGAGTGCCGCAGCTATCTATGCACTCCATTCGCGAAATGTGTGGCACACAAGATCCTGTCGATCTGGTTGCACTTCTCCGCGCGTACTTTTCGCGCAGTTAACTCAGGTGTACTAACTAATTAGTCGGTTGGCTTCATCTAACAGCAGTTGCAATTCATGTTGCAGCAGCAAGGTCAGTTCTGCAATCTGCTCGCGCGAGGCCCTGCCACCACCCGGTACTTCTGCTGCAATTGGCTTTCCAATAACCATGCGACATTTCTTGAATCGAATAGCTTTTGATCCAGAGCGCATCACATCTTCGGTTCCAGCGATGGCTGCGGGAATGATAGAAACTCCAGTTTTTAATGCGACGTACGCAGCACCGTCGAATAGCGGCTGAACTTCTGGCCCGTAATGTCGGGTTCCCTCTGGGAACATCACTAGTGGCTCACCGCTGTTCAAAATGGCGATGCAACGCTTCAATGCTTCAAGATCAGCTGATCCTCGAGTAACCGGGAACGCTCCAAGACCAGTCATGAACTTACCGATCAACTTGTATTTCCAAATCGAATCCTTGCCCATGAATCGCATGCGACGTCGAGTCGCAGCAGATGCAACCGGAATGTCAATCGTTGATCTATGAGTTGGCGCGAAGACGAAGGCTCCCTCTTTGGGGATATTTTCTAACCCGACTACACGAAGTCGTAAATACGAGAGGCATATCGACACGACAAGTGCCCGAACAATTGCATAGAACACCTTGGTTGAACGTGATTGCCCAACAATACGCGAATCAACAACGGCCATTACTTCGTTCGCTCCAAAAAGAGTTCTTCAATTTCACCTACGACATCGTCTATTGCTCTGTCGCTGGTGTCAACAATGACTGAGTCGCTCGACGAAGCAAGTGGGCTATCTGCCCGAGTGCTGTCGAGTAAGTCCCGCTCGGCAATCGCTGCGGCAATTTGCCCAACGTCTCCACCGTCTTGATCAACCCGGCGTTGCGCGCGAACTTCAGGAGATGCTGTAAGAAACACTTTCAATACTGCATTTGGAAACACCACGGTTGCAATGTCGCGACCTTCTATTACTCCGCCGCCATGAGCACTTGCCCATTCCTGTTGGCGAAGTCGCATTTCGGTTCGAACGCCGGAATTGGCAGCAACTTTGCTGACGTTGCCCGTTACTTCTGGCCCCCGAATGGCAGCGGTCGCATCGTGCCCATTGATGATGACGCGATCAATTCCAACATGTAGGTCGCATTCCTGTGCCAGTTTGGTGATCAGTTCTTGGTCGCTCAAATCAAATTCGTGCAACATAGCTTCGAAGGTAACTGCGCGGTACATCGCGCCCGTATCGAGGTATTTCATGTGAAGTCGGGCAGCAAGCGCTTTCGCGATAGTCGACTTTCCAGCTCCAGCAGGTCCATCAATTGCAATGACACGACGAAGTGCGTCAACTACCAACTTGTATCCCTTGGTCGTCCCTCTTCGTACCCTGAGGCACTTTGAATTCCGATAACTGCGTTCTTGCGAAACTCGACAGTGTTGCTTGCACCTGCGTACGTGCACGATGACCGCACTCCCGCAACAATCTGATCGAGAATGTCCTCAACACTCGGTCGTTCAGGGTCAAGATACATACGCGAAGTGGAGATTCCCTCTTCGAACAGTTCCTTACGTGCACGCTCTACTGCGGATTCATCACGCGTACGATTACGCACCGCGCGGTTTGAAGCCATTCCGAAACTCTCTTTGTACAGCCGGCCATTCGTGTCGCGAAGTGTGTCGGCAGCGGACTCATATGTCCCCGCAAGCCATGAACCAAACATGATATTTGCAGCGCCTGCAGCAAGCCCCAATGCAACATCTCGCGGATGACGCACGCCGCCATCGGCCCAAACGTGTTTGCCAAGTTGAGCAGCCTCTTCCGAACATTCCAGCACTGCCGAGAACTGCGGACGACCAACGCCAGTCATCATGCGAGTTGTGCACATGGCGCCAGGACCAACTCCTACTTTGATGATGTCTGCTCCGGCGTTAATGAGATCGCGCGTTCCTGAGGCTGTAACAACGTTTCCAGCAACAACCGGAAGAGCAGCAACGTTCGAGCGAACTTGTTCTATCGCTTTCAACATGCGCGTCTGGTGACCGTGTGCGGTGTCCACAACGAGCACGTCAACTCCCATTTTGGCCAGCGCCTTTGCGCGCGCGCCAGGGTCAGCGTTGATGCCTACAGCAACTCCGATCATCAACTGTCCGTTGTTGTCAAGAGCAGGTTTGTAAATGGTGCTTCGCAATGCACCTTTACGCGTGATGCATCCGACGAGCTTGCCATCTCCATCAACAACTGGAGCAAATGAAATACGACGTTCGGTCATTTCATCAAACCTTGCCTCTGCACTCATAGATGAATTCAACGCAATGATTTCGCGACTCATAACATTTTGCAATTGCGCGAAGCGATCAAAACCAACTGAGTCATGCTCGGTGAAGATTCCAGATGGTCGACCATCGTTGTCCACTACCACTACGGCACCATGCGCTCGCTTGTAGATGAGACTGAGCGCTTCTCCAACAGTGCCATCGCCAGGCATAGTGATGGGTGTTTCGTAGATGGTGTGACGCGACTTGACGAAGCGAACAACGTTTTCGACAACGTCTAATGGAATGTCCTGAGGAAGGACCACTAGTCCTCCTCGACGCGCCACGGTCTCAGCCATGCGACGTCCTGCAATGGCAGTCATATTCGAAACCACTACGGGAATAGTGGTTCCCAATCCGTCTGTAGTGCTGAGGTCGACACCCTGTCGCGATGCAACGTTAGACAGGCTTGGAACCATGAATACGTCGTTATAAGTGAGGTCGTAGTTCGGCGTTCCGTTTAAAAACTTCATGAGTTTCCCCTAATTCGCGTTTGGGCCTAGTTGCTAAACCCTGCTTTACGACCGCTTTAGGCTACTCCGAATTTGTAGCCTCGTAATCACATGAGTCCGATCGTTTCCAGCCACAGCCCCGATGCAGTTACGCAGGCGGTCAGCGTATTGAATGCAGGCGGTCTCGTTGGGTTGCCTACCGAAACCGTGTATGGGCTCGCCGCGCGTGCAGACAAAGACGATGCTGTTGCAAAGATTTTTCAAGCAAAAGGCAGACCAACTGGGCACCCATTGATCTTGCATATTTCCGACATCTCGGACCTAGATCATTATGCAGTCAACGTTCCGTCCGTAGCCATACTTCTTGCCGAACAGTGTTGGCCGGGACCACTCACGCTGCTGTTGCATAAATCCTCTGCAGTTTCTCATCTTGTGACTGGTGG
>CANKUF010000132.1 GCA_947486675.1 Acidimicrobiaceae bacterium | reverse complement strand
TGGGCGAAACCTGGAACGGCAGTAGTAGTCGTTCCTTAGGAAGTTCTAGAAACGCGCCATTTCTGACTTCAATAAGTCAAGACCCAAGTTGCCAAGGTCAAGAGCATGTGCGTGCCATTTGCGCAAGTCAAATGATGCTCCGTATTTCTTCTTGGCATCATCACGCAGGTCGAGCCACACGCGTTCGCCAAGCTTGTACGAAATGGCTTGCCCTGGCCAACCGAGATAGCGATTGATTTCTGAGCGATTGAATTCATCATCACTTGAAGAGTGAGCGCTCAAGAATTCGAGCATGAGTTCTGGGGTCCATTGTTCGCCTGGGTGCCACGATGAGCTTTGTGGAATTGCAAAACCACAATGAATTCCAGTGTCAATGACGATTCGGGCGGCTCGGAATGCCTGCGCATAGAGGTAGCCCAAGCGATACTCAGGGTTTTCTAGGAATCCGAATTCGTCCATCAGGCGCTCGGCGTATAGAGCCCAGCCTTCGCCGTGACCCGACACGAAGGTGTTGCGTTGGAAGCGTGAGAGTTTTTCTGAGTTGATGGTGGCAATCGCGACTTGCAAGTGATGTCCTGGGACACCTTCGTGATATGCGGTGGTTGGTTCGCTCCAACGTGGGAACACAGTACGACCGTTAGCTGGGTACCAGGTACGACCTGGGCGACTGAGGTCTTCGCTCGGACCTGTGTAGTACATGGCCGCTGCGCCACCCGGCGGAGAGATCATCGCTTCTACTGTGCGGATGGAATCTGGAATTGAAAAATGATTGTTATCAATGAGAAATGACATTGCATCGTCCATTAACTCTTGCAACCAGTCACGAAGTGCGCCTTCGCCCTGAATTGAACGAGAAGGATCGGTGTCGAGAAAGTGTCGAACTTCTGAAAGCGTTGCACCAGGAAGAATCTCCTGTGCAACGCGTTCCATTTCTGCATCGATCCGTTGCGTTTCTGCCCAACCCCACTCGTAGGCATCTTTGGCTTCAACTTTCATTCCCATGAAACGGCGACGCGCAAGAGCGTGGCGCTCTGGTCCTACGCCGTCACGCGGGTCGGCTTGTGGCGCGTAATCATTAATGAGGAAATCTGCAGTCTCACCAAGTGCAAGTGACGCGTTCTTTGCGGCCTTGCGCAGTTGCTCAAGTGGTGCACCAGGAACCGCAGCAGCAGATTCTGCAAATTGCTCAAAAAATGCTGGAGCATCTTTACGACCTGCCCACGTTGCGAGTTGCTCGCTCGATGCGAGCACTTGTCGGCGCTGAGCCTTCACGCCGCGGTCTAGACCAAGTTTCCATGATTCGCGCATACCAACAAATGCCTGTGGGACTTTTGACATGCGCTCTGCAATTACCGACCATTGCTCTGCAGTATCAGTCGGCATGAGGTCGAAAATTGCTCGGGCAGCGTCAACATCGCCTGCAAGTACTCGAATTGAAACCAGATGTTCGTTTGCATCAAATTCTTCGCCAGAGATTTCCAGAGACTCGCGCAATACACCTGCTGCAAGTCGGTCTGAATTGGCACTTGTATCTAGTGCGTTCAATTTCGCAAGAGTTTGGCGATCATTGTTTGCGCGTGCATCGTGACCTGCAGGGCTGAAGTCGGTCATTTCATGATCGTGGCCTGCAATGCCCATGTATGTGGCTGCAGCTGGATCAAGTTGCGCAACTGTATTGATGTAGTCGTCGGAGAGTGAATACACAGGCGAAGTCATAGCCCAATGCTACGGGTTCGTATATCTGATGCCGAGTTAGCTGGTGCGGTCTGGCCCGTGATCGTCAATCTTGCCAATAACAATGGTTTTATTGACATTGTCGACGTACATATAAATGCGAATGAGCGAACGGTTTTTACCGCGGCGTAAATGCGCACCAAGCAACACCGGCTTGCCTTCGTATGTAACGGTGTAATACGCCGCATGCTTTTGTGCTGTGTCGCGCGCAATATTGGGCACATAGTCAAGGTTGTACTCATCGCGCATGTAGGAACCAAGGCCCGCACTCGAAGAGAACTTGTTTGTCCGCCAAGCTTGCACCACGAGGTCAAGTTTTTTGAGGTCGCTTAACAGGCGAACTGGGTCTGGGCCTTGCAGTAGATCTGCTGTTTCGAATGCAGATTTCAAAAAGACAAGATTGCCGCACTCTTTAGAAGCTTTATGCGCGGCATCCAGCACGGTTCGGGGGATTGCGCCGGGTGCTTTGCGGTCGAGTTCAGCTTCGAGATCGAGTTTCTGCAAAATAATCGCATCAATGTTTTCGCGTAAGCGGGCATTATCTGCTGCTAGTTCATCAACTTGTGTTTCACGCTCTTCTATGTCTCCAATGAGTGCATCATTTTGTTCATCTGACTCGGCAAGCAACTCGTCAAGTTGGTCAATGTGGAATTGCTTTTCATCAATCTGTTTGTATAACAAATCAATCGTTTTCTTTAGTGATGCAATATCGGCACCATTATTGGTTTCGGGAGCGGTTGAGATCTGTTTCTGGCGGTTCACAGCCATACGCGGTGGTGCCTGAATTGGTAACTCGGGCTGCAAGGTCGCAGCGTCGATAATCATTGCAGCTATTTGTTCACGTTTAGGTTGAGACGTCGCAATCACAGTTGGCTTGACCGGCTGTGGCCACATGATGGTGATGTATTGCTCGCTCAGTGTTTGAGCGCCGCAATAAGCATTAAATGCATTAAGTGCGTCGGTTGTAGTGACGTGTGCGACGTGTGCTATTCCCAATAGATCATGAGCGAGTTGAGCAGTGAGTGAAGACTCCAAATTTTTTCCTGCTGTGTACTCAATAATGATCGGCAGTCTGCGAGAAAGCGCGTCCAAAGAGTCTGCGCCAAGCGCTTGACCATCATCAGTCGTAGAGATAATGCGAACAACTGGCGCAATGCGACGTTCAGCGTCATACAACTCGACTATTTGAGTAATTTCACTGCACAGTTGGAGTAGCGCTTTTGGTGGAACTTCGGCCGGCCGGCGAGGCACGATGGAATCTTTTCCGGCGATGTATTTCATGCGTACATCGAAAACCAGTTGACCACGGTGTGGTGCAATAGTGATGGTGGTTGTGCGGCCTGACCCTGTGGCCTTGAATGTTTCGGAAATTTCTGCGCGGAAAACCTCGTCGTCGGGCGACTGCCTCACGCGGATGCGCATATTGGCTGGCATTCGGTCGGTAGAAAATTGGCGATTGAGCCAATCTCGAACTTTGTCATTGCACGCGCGCCGAATCTCGTCGGACCATTTTTTGGCCTGGAGGCTCACGGCGTAGGTGGTGGTCATGGCCCCATTTACGCTAACGAGAACGCCTATGGTTGCGAAGTGGATTTTCGCACCATTTTCAGCCTGTGGTGTATCTCTCTTTCCTTTACCTTCACGATTC
>CANKUF010000131.1 GCA_947486675.1 Acidimicrobiaceae bacterium | reverse complement strand
CAATGCAGAGGCTGGCAAACCGCTCGTAGCCAAAGGTGCAAAGTGGGCCGGTTCAATCAAGGAACTCTGCGATGCATCCGACACCGTGTTTACGTGCTTGCCATCGCCGCGTGCAATTGATGCAGTAGTCGCCGGGCCTGGTGGCGTGCTTGAGTCACTTGCTGGCCGTGCTACTCCGGCTACTTGGGTAGACATGAGCACGAATGACCAAAGCGAAACCATGCGCCTTGGCGATATTGCAAAGTCAAAAGGTGTGCAAATTCTTGAGTCACCAGTAACCGGCGGCGTGCACAAAGCAGCACATGGTGATATCACTGTGCTTGTTGGTGGCGAAGACAAAGTATTCCAAGCGCACAAGCCGGCGCTTGCTGCAATGGGTAACCCGGTGTTGTACATCGGACCACTTGGCAGTGCAGCGGTGATCAAGGTGATCACCAACATGCTCGCGTTCATTCACTTGGTTGCCGCTGGTGAAGCACTGATGCTCGCAAAGCGTGCCGGTCTTGACCTTGGAGTTGCGTTCGAAGCAATCAAGGAAAGTTCAGGAAACAGCTTTGTGCACGAAACTGAAAGCCAAGTTATTTTGAATGGTTCGTACAACATCAACTTCACCATGGACCTTGCGCTGAAGGACTTGGGTTTCGCAATGGGCTTTGGACGCGAGTTTGGTGTGCCGCTAGATCTTGCTGGCCACACATACCAAACATTCATTCGCGCGAAAGAGGCTTACGGCGGAGAAGCATGGTCATCGCAAGTGGTGAAGTTGCTTGAAGATGCAACAGGAACCGACTTGCGTGCACCCGGCTTCCCAGCCGAACTCGAATAACACCGAGTTCAGTCAGCGCTAGGGGGAAGCGATGTCACGAGAACAGCTTGTACGCAAAGAGTTGGCTGCAGCATTTCGTTGGGCGGCGCGCCTCAACTTTCACGAGGCTGTTGCTAACCACTTCAGCATGGCGGTGTCCGATGACGGTCAACAGTTTGTTGTTAATCGGGCAGGCACACATTTTTCACAAGTGACTGCCAGTGGTCTTGTCATGGTTGATACGGCGATGAAGGGTGATCCGCTTCAGCACGGAGTAGATCCAACTGCATGGGTATTGCATTCGTATCTGCATCGAAACGTTGCACATGCAAAATGCGTACTGCACACACACATGCCGTACACCACTGCGCTTGCATGCCTGAAAGATTTTGAATTTCTGATGCTTGACCAGAATGCGAGTGCCTTCCATGGTCGCATTGCGTATGACCGTCACTATTCGGGCATGGCGCTTGACCCAACGGAAGGCGAGCGCATCGCCTCGCTACTCGTTGACGGCAAAGACGTGTTGTTCATGGGCAACCACGGAGTCATGGTGGTAGGCGAGACCGTGGCACAGGCTTTTGATTCGCTGTATTACCTTGAAAAATCTGCGCAATTGCAGGTGCTCGCGTTGTCAACTGGACGACCATTGCAGTTGGTCGACGACGAAACCGCGGCGCTGGTTGCCAAACAAACACGCGAATATCCTGGCGTAGCGGTACTGCACTTTGAAGCACTAATGCACATCCTCGATAACGAGTGCCCCGACTACGCCAAGTAGTAGTTTTTACAAAAACCCCACGAGAAGAAGGAATCAACCGTTATGAAAGCAGCCGTTTGTCGCGAATTTGGAAAACCGCTTGTCATTGAAGAAGTGACACTCGCCGACGCTGGTCCTGGTGAAGTAAAAGTCAAACTTTCGGCTGTTGCTATTTGCCACAGCGATATTTCGTATGCAGACGGTGCATGGGGCGGAACGCTTCCTGCTGTGTACGGTCACGAATGTGCCGGAGTTGTAGAAACTGTTGGCAACGGAGTCACCACGGTGAAGGTCGGGGACCATGTTGTTGTCACGCTTATTCGTTCGTGTGGTCATTGTCACGGATGCAGCATGGGCAACCCAGTTACATGCTCGACGCAATTCCCGCTTGATGCAGCAAGCCCAATCAAGGACAAAGATGGAAAGTCAGTTGTGCAAAGCATGCGCACCGGCGGTTTTGCTGAAAAAGTTTTAGTACACGAATCACAATGTGTATCGGTGCCAAAGAACATCAAAATGGCGAGTGCTTCATTGTTGGCTTGTGGTGTAATTACGGGTTTTGGTGCGGTAACGAACACAGCGAAAGTTCCGGCTGGAAGTCATGTTGTAGTAATCGGAACTGGCGGTGTTGGACTTAACTCCATTCAAGGCGCACAAGTAAGCGGCGCGCGCACGGTCATTGCTATTGATGTTGTGGACAGCAAGATCGAGGCAGCGAAAGACTTCGGAGCAACGCACGGCATTAACTCGAAGACAGAAGATGTCGCAGCACGCGTGCTTGAAATCACCGGCGGTCATGGCGCCGACTACGTGTTTGTCACTGTGGGAGTGAAGTCAGCATTCGACTCGTCGTATGGCATGCTCGCAAAGAGTGGATCTGTTGTGCTTGTAGGAATGCCTGCAAGCGGTGTGATGTCAGAAATTGACCCAGGAACGATGGCTGCGTACAGCCAGAACATTCTTGGTTCAAAGATGGGAAGCGCTCGCATTCAGGTAGACATTCCGAACTTGGTCGACCTGTACGGCCAGGGCCGCGTGAAGCTTGATGAACTCGTCACCAAGACGTACCCAATCGAACAAATAAACGAAGCAATCGACGCAGTAAAGCGCGGCGAGGCACTCCGAAACGTCATCGTTTTCTAATATGAAAATTGTCGACATCAAGACATTCGTGGTGGGTAATCCACCTCCACGATTCGGTGGTCGTTACTTCATCTTCGTAAAACTCACCACCGATACCGGCATCTCCGGAATCGGTGAAATTTACACTGCTACGTATTCGCCACATTTGGTAGCGAAAATGGCAGAAGAAGTTGCAGCACGTCATGTCATTGGTGCCGATCCATTCCACATTGAACACATGTGGCGCAATGTGTACGGCCGTGGCTATGCGCATCGCCCAGACCTCACCACTGGTGGAATCGTTTCCGGTTTGGAAATGGCTATGTGGGACATTTGCGGAAAAGAAACCGGCAAGCCCGTGTACGAACTACTTGGTGGGCGAGTGCACGAAAAACTTCGTGCCTACACCTACTTGTATCCGCCTGTTGGCGTAGACGTGTACTCAGACGACCCGGTGTACAGCGATCCAGACGCTGCTGCAGAGTGTGCAGTACGCGAAGTGGAGCGTGGTTTCACTGGCGTGAAGTTCGACCCAGCAGGTCGATACTCGGTGTACGACGGTCGTCAGCCCGCGCTACACGCCATGGACTTGTCCGAAAAGATGGTTCGCGCAGTTCGCGAAGCAATTGGCGATCGCGCAGACATTTTGTTTGGAACGCACGGTCAGTTCACCGCATCGGGTGCAATTCGTTTGGCAAAGAAACTCGAAAAGTACGACCCAT
>CANKUF010000130.1 GCA_947486675.1 Acidimicrobiaceae bacterium | reverse complement strand
AAGATGATCCAACGGCGGTCGTGAATTTTGGCGTCTGGGTGCGTATTCATACTTGACAGTGTCTAGTGGAGAAACTAGATAGTGTCAAGTCATGAGCTCAGCCAAAACGGACGGTCTACGCAGACAGGTACTGGATGCTGCAGTTGCCATCGCCGCTACATCTGGACCTGACGTTATTTCCATGCGCGAAGTAGCTCGCCTAGCGGGTGTTTCTCACCAGGCGCCATACCACCACTTTGGCGACCGGGCAGGAATTTTTGCGGCGATCTCCGAAGAGGGCTTCCGTTTATTGGCTAATGCAATTGAAGCCAGTACGACTCTGGGCATGGCAGCAATGTGCGAGGCCTACGTCCACTTTGCTCTTGCCCATAAAGGTCACTTTCGAGTGATGATGCGCAATGATTTGTGTTCATTAGAGGACTACCCGTCGGCATTGATCCAAGCTGACCGAGCGTTCAATGCACTACGTAACGAAGTCACCGTCATTTTGGGTGAAGACTCACACGAAGATGAAGCCAACGCGCACACCGCATACATGTGGTCAGTGGCACACGGTCTTGCAACACTGTTGCTTGATGGGCCGTTGCTCAAAAAACTCGGTTCGGTTGCTGATATCAACGCGCTGATCAGAAATGTTGCTCGCAAAGCCAGCAGTAGCATCACCGTGTAGCTACCTATGACTAAGCCATACACGTTTGACGACTTCCTTAAGGAACATGTTGGATCAGTAACGCTGTACGCCAAAGCAACTTGCGGGATCAGCCATCTCGTAGATGACATTGTTCAAGAAACATTCATTCGAGCATGGCGTTACTACCCAACTCTGCGTGCAGAGTCTTCATCGCGATCGTGGATTATTTCAATTTGCCGTAACACCATCATCGACATGGCCAAGAAATGGCCACACCATGCCGATATCGAACAATCGGAACAAGCAGATTCATTCGATGCATTTCGCCAAAACGATCTCATCAGCCTGATGCAGGCAATAAGCCACGAACAGCGTGAAGTGCTGGTGCTTTGTGGACTACTTGGTTACGACTACGAAACAGCAGCAGAAGTTATCCGCGTACCTGTTGGAACCGTTCGCTCACGGTTGGCACGAGCGCGCGAGGCAATGTCTGTGTTACTTGCAGAGTCTGCACGAGTTGACGAAACCGGAACCAACTGATGGACTGCACTTCAGCGCAACGCCTTGTGCTGAGCAATATCGCTCCTGTTGAGCAACTTGCGGATGCACGAACACACATCGCAAACTGCGCACTGTGCGGTGGCACAAACTCTGCCGCCCGAAAATCTATTCAAGACAAAATCTCTTTACGCTCCAATCGCAGTGTTTGGGGTCGAGCGTTGCTTGGGTTGCTCGGTGTACTTCAACTCATTCTTGCCTTACCTTGGCTCTTTGGTTCAACCATGTTCTGGAGCACATCAATTAGCGCAGATGCCGCGCACTTGTCGCGCGATGGCGCACTCGGATTTATGTTTGCAACCATTGCCATTGCAGTTGCGATCTCTCCCCGCCTTGCCGTATTTGCACTACCAATCGCGTTACTCCTGATCATCTTGCAAACAGTGACGGGGTTTGTAGATCATGCCAACGAAGACGTCCTCGTCAGCTTTGAAACAATCCACATGCTTGGTGCGGTCATTGGCGGCTCAATTGCAGTGCTGTCGTTTCCCAAGCGAACGAAACGTCAGCCGTTTTCTCCCCAGGTGATCAACGGGAATTCACAATGAGCGTTGTTGCAATTCTTTTTGCCCATGAAGCAGAAACTGGTGGTCCACCACCCGGATTTGGATTGCCCGCTTTTGTGACGCTTAGTGCTGGGGCATTGATCGTCTTGGCTATGGTCGCTCGATTACTGGAAGCAAAACGCAAACAAAACAAATAATCCAGGGAACTTTCATCGGTTTTTCTAGGTCTGTTGAGTATGGAACAGAAAACCGATACCTCAATGTGGCGCGCAGCCTGGAGATGGCATTTTTACGCCTCATTCTTCGTTCTTCCGCTGTTGTTTATTCTTGCCACTTCTGGGCTCGTCATTTTGCTGAAGCCAACCATCGAACGATTTGCATACAACGACCTGCTCTATGTTGACCCAGTTGCGGCAGCAGTTCCGTTTGACAAACAACAAGAGGTTGTACAACTTGAGTATCCAAACTCATCCATTGATGCGGTAGTTCCACCGCGCGACGACTCGCGTTCTACGCAATTTGATATCACCACCGAAGATGGGGCTTCGCGATCGGTGTACGTCAACCCACAAGACGGAAAAGTTCTTGGGTCAATCAATAACGACTCTCGTATTGATTACGTAGCAACGCGAATTCACGGAACTCTGTATCTCGGAACGTGGGGTGACTACATTATTGAAATTACAGCTGGATGGACACTGGTCATGGTGTTCACCGGTTTGTATTTATGGTGGCCGCGAAACAAAATTCCACGACGAGTACGCAGCGCATTTGCTATTCGGTTTAAGGAAACAGGCCGCAAGCGCCTGCGTGATCTCCATGCAACACCTGGCGCATTGTTTGCACCCGTGTTGATCTTTCTGGCACTCACCGGACTTCCTTGGTCGGGATTCTGGGGAACGCAATGGGGAGAGTTCATTGACAACATGAACTCGGGATACAACTTTCCTTCCGAAGACCCAACATCGCACGAACACGCCAGCGCAATTGAGACTCCGGGATTGCAAATCTCTTGGGCTAACGAACGAATGTCGGTCCCCGCTTCTCAGCCAAATCACCAAGATGCAAAACCCTCGCTCTCACTTGAAGCCGTTGCAGAAGTTGCTCAAGAGATTGGAATGAAACCGGGTTATGCCGTTGGATTACCAGCCGACGAAATTGGCGTGTTCACACTTTCGAACTCATGGCCGTCGCCAGCCCACGATGAACGAACGGTGTACCTCGATCAGTACTCCGGCGATGTGATTGCAGAAGCAGGGTGGCATGCAAGTTATGGTTCGCTCGCAAAGGGCACCGCATGGGGCGTCGATACACACATGGGACGTCAGTTTGGATTAGTTAATGGTCTGGCAATGGGCGGTTCATGCCTTGCAGTAATCGGTTCAACAATTACCGCGCCATTGATGTTTTTCAGAAGAAGGCAACCAGGCAAGTCTGGGTTCCCACGCAGGCCTATTGACGCAAAGTTGTCGCGTCGCATTACGTACATTGCAATTGCCTTAGGCGTTGTGTTTCCTCTTTTGGGGCTCAGCATGGTGTTCATGGCGCTGCTCGACCACTTCTTCATTCGTCGGGTGCCACAACTCAAAGAATTGTTTGGTATGCGCTCTGACAAAGAAGCTGACTTCAACTAATCTCCCTGTATGAAATCACGAATCGTTTATGTCATTGCGGCTGCGCTGGTTGTAACAGCGGGCTGCTCCAGCACACCTTCTGAATCTGGTGATTCCGAAGTGTCCCC
>CANKUF010000129.1 GCA_947486675.1 Acidimicrobiaceae bacterium | reverse complement strand
GTGGTCGCTACTTGGGCATGAAGATGGAAATGCTGTCCATGAAGGAAGCAAAAGAACTCAACCCGCTACTCGAAGAGAAGTATTTCGTTGGTGCGTTGTACGACGAAGACGAAGGTTCAGTAGACCCATACGGAGTTACACACGCATACGCAATTTGTGCGCGTAACCGCGGAGCAGAGGTGTACACCAACACCATGGTGAACGACATCAAGCCACGCCAAGACGGCACGTGGACGGTGTACACCGACAAGGGTGAGATTCATACCGAACATGTTGTGAACGCAGGCGGCCTGTGGGCACGCGAAGTTGGTCGCATGGTCGGAATTGAATTGCCAGTGTTGGCAATGGAACACCACTACCTGATGACCGAGCCAATGGATGAAGTCATCGATTACAACAAGACCTTTGGCAAAGAGTTGCCACACATGATCGACTTCGCTGGCGAAATTTACGCACGCCAAGAAGGCCAAAGCATCTTGCTCGGAACGTACGAACAAGACAACCGTCCATGGGCTGCAAAAGACACTCCTTGGGACTTCGTGTTCCAGTTGTTGCCACACGATCTCGAGCGCATCGCTCCAGAACTCGAGCGTGGATTCGCTCACTTCCCTGCCGTTGGTCGCGCAGGAATCAAGAAGTTTGTGAACGGTCCATTCACGTTCAGCCCTGACGGCAACCCACTGGTTGGCCCAATCAAGGGCATGCCAGGAATGTGGTCGGCATGTGCCGTTATGGCCGGCTTGTCACAAGGCGGCGGCGTTGGATTGTCACTTGCTAACTGGATGGTGCACGGTGACCCAGGTGCAGACATTTGGGGTATGGACGTTGCTCGTTACGGCGATTATGCAACACTTGCCTACACCAACAGCAAAGTACGCGAAAACTATTCGCGTCGCTTCCGCATCACCTTCCCGAACGAAGAGCTTCCAGCGGCACGTCCGTTGCTCACCACTCCTATCTATGACCGCTTGATCGATCACAACGCAGTGATGGGAGTGGGCTTTGGCCTTGAACACCCATTGTGGTTCCAGGACAAGGGCAAAGAACCAAAGGAAGACGTCACGTTCTACCGCTCGAATGCATTTGCCAATGTTGCCGAAGAGTCAAAGGCCGTTCGCGAACGCGTTGGCTTCTCGGAAGCATCAAACTTTGCGAAGTACAAAGTAAGCGGTGCAGGATCAGCAGCATGGCTCACCAGCCTGTTCACTAACTCGTTGCCAAAAATTGGACGCACCGTACTTACTGCGATGCTGAACCCAGAAGGCAAAATTGTTGGCGAATTCTCGGTGTCACGAATTGGCGAAGAAGAGTTCTTCTTGTTCGGTTCGCAAGCCGCAGAGGTGCATCACCCGCGTTGGTTTATTGCGCACCTACCAAAGGACAGCGCAATCCGATTCGAGAACTTGTCGTTGTCGATGGTTGGTCTCACTGTTGCTGGCCCGCGTTCACGCGACCTGTTGCAGAAACTTACCGACACATCACTTGCAACCAAGGACTTCCCGTTCATGGCGTTCCGCAAGGTCAACATTGGCATGGCCCCAATTTGGTTGTCACGTATGACGTACACCGGTGACTTGGGATACGAAATGTGGATTGCGCCGGAATATCAGCGCTACCTGTTCGACCTCATCATGGAAGCAGGCAAAGAATACGACATGCGATTGTTTGGATTCCGCGCACTCATCACCATGCGTCTCGAAAAGAACTTTGGCACGTGGTACCGCGAGTACCGCCCGATCTACACACCGCTCGAAGCAGGCATGGATCGTGCAATGAAATTCGACCACGAGTTCATTGGTCGCGCAGCAGTTGAAGCCGAAATGAACAACGGTGGACCAAAGCGCAAGCTCGTGATGTTCAAGGTTGACGTTGACCCTGAGCGTCCAGCAGATGTCATCGGTGATGAACCGGTTTGGCACAACGGCAATGTTGTTGGTTGGGTCACCTCTGGTGGCTACGCCCATTACTCCGGAGTGTCACTGGCACTTGGTTACATCCCTACTGAACTTGCAGCAGAAGGCACCACTGGTTTCGAAATTGAAATCATTGGCAAACTCCGCCCAGCAACGTTGCAACTTGAGCCTGTCTTGGATCCAAGCGGCTCACGCATGCGCGCCTAGAACGGAAGCACAACATGTCCACGATTACTCGAATCGAGATCACGCACCACCAGTTGCCGCTTGATCCACCGTTTCCTGCTTCGTGGGACACTCGTCCACGCACCCAATTCCCTGCCACCATCGTTCGAGTATTCGACGATGCCGGCAACTGCGGAATTGGGTCTGGCGACTCCATGTACGGCTTCTCCGACTATCAGCGGTACTTCATTGGCGAAGACCCACTGAATATCGAACGCCATGCCGCGGTGTTGTCCAACATTGAATTTCATGCGGGCAGGCCATGGCCGCTCGACTTGGCACTGTGGGACTTGATCGGCAAAATCAAAGACGAACCCGTGTGGAACATGATTGGCGGATTCAGCAACAAGATTCGCGCGTATGCGTCCTCTGGCGTTCACCGCAGCCTTCCCGACATGGTCAAGGTTGCACGCCAAGCCCGCGAGCTTGGCTTTCCTGCGTTGAAGATTCGCTTCGGAAGACCAAATCTTGAAGATGACCTTGCCATCATCAAGGCAATCCGCGAAGACATGGGCGACAGCATTGAACTGATGGTGGACTGCAATCAAGGTTGGCGCATGCCGTGGGACACAGCAAAGCCGTGGAGTGTCGATCATGCAACAGCAGTCGCGCTCGTTCTTGAAAGCCACGGCGTGTACTGGATGGAAGAGCCGTTGCACCGCGGTGACTATGAGGGTATGGCCGAGCTACGCAAGCGCGTGAAAATTCGCATTGCTGGTGGCGAACTTACGCGCGAGCCATATGAATTCCGCGAGTTACTGCAGCGCGGTTGCTTCGATGTATTCCAACCAGACGCCGTGTGTACGCAAGGCATCACTGGTCTTGCCAAGTTTGCAAAAGAAGTCGCGGCTGCAGGAAAGATCTTTACTCCACACACGTGGGGCAACGGAATTGGTGTCATGGCCAACTTGCACCTCACCGCTGGAACTGTTGGCGCGCCATTTATTGAATTCCCATTTGATCCACCAGAGTGGTCAACCGCACGTCGTGACTACATCATGACCGAGACCATCGAAGCCGATGCCGAGGGATGGATCCACTTGTCAGACAAACCAGGTCTTGGTTTCACTCTTGACGAAGATGTATTGCGCAAAACTGCAAGCGCTCAAGCAACGTTTAGCTAGTTACATCTGTATTCGGTGTTCATGGGTGTACACGTTGGCTTTGCCATCGCGCAAGAACCCAACGAGCGTAATTCCCAAAGCGTCTGCGGTTTCTACCGCCAAACTTGATGGCGCACCGACTGCTGCAATAAAAGCGATGCGAGCCATCACTGCTTTCTGAATGATCTCGAATGACAAGCGACCGCTACAAAACAATCCGTGTTTCGTAAGTG
>CANKUF010000128.1 GCA_947486675.1 Acidimicrobiaceae bacterium | reverse complement strand
AGGCGATCCAGCATGTTCAACTAACAAATCAATTCCTGCACGCAACGCTGCTTTCGCCAATTGAATTGCCCGAATGTCATTTTGCGTGATGAACAATTTGGTGTCGCCGTTTTCGTACAGCAAGTAGGAGAACGTGCGATCGTCAACAACAACGCGCGGTGTCTTTTCAACAAGGGAACCCTGTACCACTCCGTCTTGAGAAATGATTCCCGCCAAGTACATCTCGGCAATCACTTCGATAATTCCCGAGCCACACACTCCAGTTACTGGCGTGTCTTGCACTGCTTCGGAAAAGCCTGGCTCGTCTGACCACATGTCAATGCCAATGGCGCGGAAACGTGGCTCGAATGTGACCGGATCGATTCGTACTTTTTCGATTGCCCCAGCGGTTGCACGCTGCCCGCAGCTCAGCTGAGCACCTTCGAACGCTGGACCGGTTGGTGACGATGCGGCAAATTGTCGCGATGTGTCACCAAGAACGATTTCGGCATTTGTTCCAACGTCAATGAGTAATTGCATTGACGATCCACGGTGTGGACCTTCCGAAAGTATTGCTGCCGCGGTATCTGCACCCACGTGACCTGCAATGCATGGACCAACATAGAACGATGCATTTGGCAAGTGAATATCAAGTTCTTCTGCAGCGCCAAATGTTGCCTCGCTCGTTGCCAACACGAACGGTGCAGCCCCAAGTGGTGTCGGATCAATGCCCAACAAAATGTGATGCATGATCGGGTTACCCACCATGACCACTTCAAGAATTTTGTCTGGAGTGATATCGGCTTTGTCGGCCAACTCGTGAACTAATTCATTGATTGCATTGCGAATGACTGTGGTGAGTTCTTTTTCGCCACCCTTGTTCATCATCACGTACGACACACGACTCATGAGGTCTTCGCCGAAGCGGATCTGTGGGTTCATTACTCCACTGCTACTCATCACTTCGCCGGTTGTGAGATCGATTAGGTGTCCAGCAACGGTTGTCGACCCAATGTCGATAGCGATTCCAAACATTGTTTCCACAAACCCAGGCCAAGCAGCGACAATGGTGCCAGCGACACCATCAACCTCAGAGCGCTTAATCGCAATGGTCGCACCGCCGTCACCTTTGTCAATCGCCCTGTTCACCTGGGCAAGCGCAGTGTTGCTGATGGTCGGACGTGCAATGTTGTGTTGCTCCGCAATTGCGTCGCGAATGACTTGCGATGCAGTGACATCGTCACCAAGCTCAGAAGGCGTTACCGCTATGTAGAAAAGACTGAACGTTGGGTCGACAACGATTACTCCCAAGTCCAAGTCTTTACGCACAATTTGACGGTGCACTTGGCTCATTGCAGGAACGTCGATGACCATGTCGCCACATACTTTGGCCATACAACCGAGACGATTACCTTCTACAAGTGCACGTTTACCTTTGTAGTTAATTTCGCCTTCGGAACGCTCACTTAATGAAGACTCAACTGCGTCAATTCCCCACTTCGAAAACGAGCCAAAACTTGGAGTGATCTGACAACGACCGCAAATGCCTCGTCCGCCGCATACCGAATCGATGTCGGCGCCAAGCTTGCGCGCAGCATCCAACACCGTGATTCCAGATTCGACGGTTCCGTCTAGTCCAGATGGCGTGAAGACAATGCGATGCGACATGAGTGACTATTACGCGGGACGACGTCGACGGCCTTCGCGATCGCCGCGTCCACCGGTAGGAGCGTTCGGATCGCGATTAGCTTTAATCCATGCTGCACAGTCTTGATCGTTACCTGTCAAGACGTCGGCGGCCATGATTGCTGCCTTCACTTCTGGGTGAAGCGGGCTCATGATGGCCGAAGTCATTCCCGAGGCCATGGCCATGCTGAGAAATGTTCCCGTGATTTGATTGCGGGCTGGCAAACCAAAACTGACGTTTGATGCGCCGCATGTGGTGTTTACTTTCAACTCTTCGCGTAAACGACGAATCAATTTGAAAGCCTGCTGTCCGGCTTGGCCAAGTGCACCAATTGGCATAACCAAAGGGTCAACCACAACATCTGAATAATGGATGCCGTAGTCGGCGGCACGATCAACGATTTTCTTTGCAACTGCAAAACGAACATCTGGATCCATGCTGATTCCGGTTTCATCATTTGAAATTGCAACTACCGCTGCCCCGTACTTCTTCACCAGTGGCAACACGCGGTCAAGGGATTCGTCTTCGCCGGTTACCGAGTTGACCAAGGCTTTGCCTTTGTACACCGAAAGTCCGCGCTCTAGCGCGTCGATGATTGATGAGTCAATGGACAGTGGAACATCGGTAATTGCCTGCACCAACTGAATGGCTCGTGCGAGCAGTGCAGGTTCGTCAGCTAGAGGAATTCCAGCGTTGACGTCCAACATCTGGGCTCCTGCTGCAACCTGAGCAAGCGCGTCTGCTTCAACACGACTGAAGTCGCCGTTCTTCATTTCTTCGGCGAGCATTTTGCGACCTGTTGGGTTAATGCGCTCTCCGATCATCACGAATGGACGATCGAAACCAATGACAACTTCTTTGGTTGGCGACGAAAGGATGGTATTAGTCATGTCAGTTTCTCGTTTCTTTCTTGCTATTAAAAGTTCGGGGTTTCTTCTTCATCGTCTTCGAGTTCCTCAAGCGCAGCAAGATCTTTCGCTGCCACGGTGAGTTGCTCAACGTCTTTTTCGAACCCACCCGCATAGGCCAATACGCCAAGGCGTTGACGGGTCCACTCTTCTTCCAACCTGTCAGCAACTGACTGGGCAGCAAGTGCCATGTCGCCTTCTAGAGGCAAGGTTTCGCGGCTCCACTGGGCCACGTCTTCTTCTGCCGTGTAAATGTTTGCTTTGCGCTTAGCGCGATCGATTGCGCGCTGAAATTTTGCACCCAAAATCACCTGATATCGCTCGCGACCCATCTGCGCATTTACCTGTGCTGGGATGTCACGCCACTTAATAATGATTACTGAATTTCCACCACGAGCCATTAGTTAACACTCACATTTCTTTTTGCAGCAGATTGAAACACTACGGGAATTGACGCCTCTAAACCTTGCACACCAACGTGGCGATGCTCAAAGTTGAGCCCCAACATTTCGGCAGCTTCTTTGGCGATTGCAACAAGAGAATCGTCGCTCACTTGCGAGAAATACATCACTTTTGTGTAGTTACCGAAATATGCGTCGCGCAATTGAGGATGCGTGTCAAGCCCAAGGCCTTCCCACACCAATGCGCGGAAATGCTTGGCAAGGAAGTCCGTTAAGTAAAACGTGCCAGGTTCGGCATCTTGCACTTCATGAAAGAGTGACGAACCAGCAAAGAACTCGTAGCAATGCGCACCTGCAATGCGTTCAACACCTGGGTAATCCAACAACATGGTGTCGATCTGACCGCCCGTGCCGCAGTCTGCATAACCAACAAAAGTTGCTCGGCTGCCGCGGGCATCTAAATGTTCGCGCAATGCAGGAACAATTCCCTCGGGGCGGTTATGC
>CANKUF010000127.1 GCA_947486675.1 Acidimicrobiaceae bacterium | reverse complement strand
ACGAATGGCATCGCACAACATTCCAGCGTCTCCTGGCCGACCAGGGCCAGGCGACAACAACACACCATCTGGCTGCAACGCAGCAGCTTCGTGCACCGACATTTCATTGTTGCGAATGACCACAGGTTCCGCGCCAAGTTCACCCAAGTACTGCACGAGGTTGTACACAAAACTGTCGAAATTGTCGATAACCAGAATGCGTGTCACGCAGTAAGCCTGCCAGAACAATGCCTCGGGTCAAACCTCATTTTTGCTCTACACTGAAAGTCTCATGGCGCCAAACAAACGACGTACCGGCGGACGCACCACTCCAAAGGGAACGCAACCTAATCATCGCTTGCACGAGACACATCGTCTTGATCACGCAGACCCGAAGTCGATGCACGGCAACACTGTTGCTGAAGCCTCTTCGCGCTATACCCCGCCAATCGCCCGACAAGTACGTGTGAGCCCGCCATGGGTGCCTGTGGTGATGTTCGTGCTACTTGGTCTTGGCGCAGTCGTTATTTTGTTTTACTACCTTGGCTTCGTGCCAGGTGGTCGCAGCAACTGGTATCTCTTTAGCGGACTTACCTGTGTGCTTGGTGGCCTGTTTACTGCCACTAAATATCACTAGCCCTCATTCAATAGGGGCAACAAAGTCCATATCTTCAAGGCAGTGCCGCGGTGGCGGTGGGTCTTGGTCTGGTGCCATCACCATGCGTAATTCCACGCCACATACTCCGCAGCGATAGCGCACATTAATTCTGCGCATTTCACCTGCTGGAGGTGGTGCAGGCAATGGTGAAGTCATGCTGCGCAACATACCAATACCGGTGCGCCAAATAATCATCAGCATGAGCACGCCGACAAGGAACCAAATGACGGTTCCGAACATGAACGTAATCCTATTTAGAGGCGTTCGATGATGGTGGCGTTCGCCATGCCGCCACCTTCGCACATGGTTTGCAAACCGTAGCGACCACCGGTGCGCTCAAGTTCGTTCAACAATGTGGTCATGAGGCGTGCACCCGATGCGCCAAGTGGGTGACCGAGCGCAATTGCACCACCGTTCACGTTTACTTTGCTCATGTCTGGGTGCAATTCTTTTTCCCATGCCAATACCACTGACGCAAACGCTTCGTTAATTTCAACGAGGTCGATGTCGTCCATGGTGAGTCCTGCGCGCTCCAACACTTTCTTTGTTGCTGGAATTGGTGCGGTCAACATATAACGCGGATCTTCGGCAGCCATTGCAAACTGCACGAAACGTGCGCGTGGCTTCAAGCCAAGTTGCTTTGCTTTTTCTTCGCTCATGATGAGCAGTGCTGCAGAACCGTCAGTGATTTGTGACGAGTTACCTGCAGTAACGCGGCCACCTTCTTCAACTGGACGGAATGATGGCTTCAGTTTTCCGAGGGATTCCATGGTGGTGTCACGAAGACCTTCGTCTTGGCTCATCATGTTGCCTTCTGCGTCGGGAACCGGAATGATTTCGTTCTGGAATCGACCTTCGCGCGTTGCGCGTGCGGCGTATTCCTGTGAACGAACACCAAATGCGTCGAGTTCATCGCGGCCGATGTTCCACTTCTCAGCAATCATTTCTGCCGAGATACCTTGACCAACAAGTCCGCCTACTGATTCATAACGTGCCTGCACGCGAGGACCGAATGGGAAACCAAAGTTGCGATCGGCAACCGATGCACCCATTGGAACACGTGACATCACTTCAACGCCGTTGGCAACAACAATGTCGTATGCACCGGCGATAACGCCTTGTGCAGCAAAGTGTGCTGCTTGCTGACTTGAACCACACTGGCGGTCGATGGTGGTTCCTGGAACCGTGTCTGGCCAACCTGCTGCAAGCACTGCGTTACGTGCAACGTTGAGGCTCTGCTCGCCAACCTGCATAACGCAACCCATGACTACGTCATCAATAAGTGCAGGATCGAGGTCGTTGCGCTGAACAAGCTGTTGCATGATCTCTGAAGCGAGATCTACTGGGTGCCAGTTCTTCAACTTGCCATTGCGGCGTCCGAGTGGGCTGCGAATTGCATCAACAATTACTGCATTGATCATGACTGTCTCCTTACGGTTGTATGCCAAGCGTAATGCGGAAGAACCTGAAGATTATTGGTGGAGACGATGGGACTCGAACCCACGACCCCCTGCTTGCAAAGCAGGTGCTCTAGCCAACTGAGCTACGTCCCCGTACGGCGGTCACTAAGGGTAGCGGTTGAAGTGGCCAACACTCCAAACGGGCTTGCTTTAATCACGGGCTTCGCTAAAAGGTCGCAGGTAGCCTTCGTTCCATGGTCGGCGAACTCATTTACGCATTTCGGGTCATGCGCCTGCCACTTCTTGACACAGGCGGAGCCCCCATCGGCAAGATCGATGACATCGTGGTGGTTTCTGGCCGTGCCACCGAGGCCCCTCGCGTACTGGGATTTGTTGCCACCAGCCAACGCCGCAGCATTTTTGTGAGCGCCAGCCGCATTGCCTCGCTCGACAATTCGGGTGCTCGCTTGAAGTCGTGGGACGTAGACCTGAACCCGTTTCGAGCTCGCGATGGTGAGCGTTTGCTTGGCCGCGAAATTTTGGATCAAAAAATTGGTGACGAAACTGTCAGTGACGTAGCGCTCGCGTTTCAATCTGGACGTAACCCTGGATGGCACCTCACCAAGGTTCGACTTGCTAAGCGCAGTTTGTTAAACCCACGCCCGAGTTATCGACTTGTTGATTGGGAACACATTGCTCACATGTTTGCACCACAAACTGCAATGGCTGCAGAAGCAGCACGTTTGCGCGACATGCACCCAAGCGATGTTGCTGCCGTCATTCGCGCACTGCCACTTGAACAACGCCGTCTTGTTGCCGCAGCAATGGACGACGAGCGCTTGGCCGATGTACTCGAAGAATTGCCAGAAGATGAACAGTTGCGCCTGATTGAAGGCCTCGATATGGAGCGTTTGACCAACGTGTTCGAAGAAATGGAATTTGACGACTTGGCCGACTTGCTGGCGCAAATGCCTGGTGAACAACGCAGCCGTGTTCTTGAAGCCATGGATGACGATGACGCCGAAACGATGCGTCAACTGTTGTCCTATGAAGAAGGCACTGCTGGATCATTGATGACACCAGACGTCATTGTGATGTCACCTGATGCAACGGTTGCAGATGCACTCGCACAAATTCGTGAACCAGAAATTTTGGTGTCCATTGCCGCACAAGTATTTGTTGCTCATGCACCGCACTACCCACCAACCGGAACATATTTGGGTGTCGTGCACTTTCAACGACTACTTCGCGAATCGCCACAACTCACCCTTGGTCAGTGCGTGGAAATGGAAGCAACCATTAGCCCAACCATGACCGAGCGAGAAGTAGCTGAGCGTCTTGCTTCATACAACTTGCTTGCGGTTGCTGTATGTGACGCGAACAATCGCTTGCTTGGCGCAATCACCGTTGACGACGTGCTTGACCGCACGTTGCCTGCCAACTGGCGTCGCCGCCCCATTGCTGGAGCCACGTCATGAAGCGCAGCGACCTCG
>CANKUF010000126.1 GCA_947486675.1 Acidimicrobiaceae bacterium | reverse complement strand
TGAAACATGATGATGAACACCGGCATCTGTGCAGCAATGGGTAGGCATGAAGCCAACGGATTTACTTTGTGTTCTTGATACAACTTCATCATTGATTCGTTGAGTTTTTGGCGGTCACCTTTAAGTTCTGCCTGTAAACGGCGCATCTCTGGTTGCAGGCGTTGCATTTCCAACATGCCTTTGGTGCTCTTCAGTGTGAGCGGGGTAATCAGCAACATCACGACAACTGCCACCAACCCAATGGCGATTGCATAGTTGTGGGTCCAGGCGTAGAACGTGGCAATGAGGCGAGCGGCGAGTTCAAACATGTGGGGTTAGCAATCTTTCGTATCGTGGGTGCAACAGACGGTAGGCGATACCGAAGTTGATTCATGGGGGAGAGGAACCGGGTCGAAGCCAGATGGGCCAAATGGGCGGCAGCGAAGCAAGCGGCGAGCGGTCAACAAACCACCCCGACCAGCGCCAAAAGTTTCAATGGCTTCATGGCCGTACTCCGAACAAGTCGGAAAAAATCGACATTTTGATGGGTACCCAGGACGCAACGACTGATACCAGCGAATGGCCCGCAACATCGCTTGCTGGGCCTTTGTAGTGGATAGATCACTCGTGGTGGTGGTTGTGTGGGAAGTGGTCAATGTCATGAAATAACCACCTTCGCAACCAACTGATCGACAGTGGAGCCCAATTCCGTCCACGACATGGCTCCAACCCGAGGTTGGGCACCGACTAAGTACCAGCCTGCTGGCAATTGGTCGGATTTGGCCTCAAGTAATGACCGCAATTGGCGGCGAATCCGGTTACGGAGCACAGCCCCACCCACGTTTCGGCCAATGGCGTAGCCCACGTGGGCATTTGGCAAGGAAGAGTCAGTCAACATCAGACACCACAATCCATTGGAACGAACATATGTTCCCTCTTTGGATAATCGGGAGAAAATCTCCCGTTGGCGTATCCGGCCGATCAAGCCGAAAGCTTGTGTCGGCCCTTGGCGCGACGAGACTTCAAAATGGCGCGGCCCGCACGGGTCTTCATACGATGGCGAAAGCCGTGCTTCTTGGCACGACGGCGATTATTTGGCTGGAAAGTGCGTTTCACGCACGCCTCCTCGGTTCGGTGCCGAGAGGATCTCGACAACTCTGGACGAACAACCTATTGGGCTGAACGATGGGACTACAACGGCAAGAACTCTACAGGCAAAACTCGGTTTTTTATGCCTGTGGAAAACCTGCTACCTTCGCTTCCCCCGCCTCGTGTCGGCGGGGGTGTCCACACCCTGTGGATAGTGCTGTGGACGGCATGTGACACGGGTTCCGGCAGTCGGAAATGCTTTACATCATTGGGTTTCATCGCAAGTGAAGCGCACATATCAGTACAGAGGAACTATGGAAAACGAGCTACAAGTCGACTCTCGCGGCACCGACAACCACGATGATGTGTGGCGTGCAACCGCTCAGGTTTTACGTGCCCAAGTTTCTGAAGCGGTGTGGTTCTCCACATTCAACGACGCTGTTGCTGTTGCCGACGACAAAATGAGCCTTCGTCTCCAAGTTCCAAACACTTACGTTCGTGAACGCATCCTTACCCGCTACATGTCGCTCGTTCGTGACGCACTCGATGAAGTTGGAGCCAGTGAGCGCCAACTGCTCATCGACGTGCAGACCAACACTGCAGCAGACGTGAATGAGCAGTTGTCCACCAACAACACCCCAGATCAATTGCCGGCCGAATTGAACACCTCGCTCAACCAGCCAACAGACACCACCACCCTGAAAAGCCGCACCGGCAAAGGCATGGCTGTGGGGTTGAACCCGCGCTACACCTTCGAAACCTTCGTAAAAGGCACCTCGAACCAGTTTGCTTTGGCTGCTGCTCAACGAGTTGCCGAAACACCTGGTCGCTCATACAACCCGTTGTTTATTTATGGTTCGGCCGGACTTGGCAAAACCCACTTGCTGCATGCCATTGGGTATTACGTTCACCAGAACTACGCCCATTACGAAGTTCGCTATGTCTCTACCGAAACGTTCTTGAACGAATATGTCGATGGCATTCGTAGCAACACCATTGCTGCCTTCAAGCGTCGTTACCGCGAAGTTGATGTGTTGCTCATCGACGACATTCAGTTCATGGAAGGCAAAGAAGGACTGCAAGAAGAGTTCTTCCATACGTTCAACTCGCTCCACGGAGCAAACAAGCAGATCGTCATTTCGTCTGACCGCATGCCAGATGCCATTCCAACCTTGGAAGATCGTCTCCGTGGTCGGTTCCGTTGGGGCCTCATCACTGACATTCAGCCACCAGACATGGAAACCCGTCTGGCCATTTTGCGCAACAAGGCAGAACGGGAACGCACGTCGGTGTCGCATGAAGTGTTGGAGTTCATTGCCAGCAACGTCACCACCAACATTCGTGAACTCGAAGGAGCCCTCATCCGGGTTGCCGCCTACGCCAGCTTGAACAAGACCCAGGTTGACGTGACCTTGGCCAAGCAGTTGCTTACCGACTTGCTCACCCGCACGGCTGTAAAGCCACGCACCGACGAACAATTGTTGGTGGAAATTGCCGAGCACCTTGGTTTTGAAGTTGAAGCACTTCGCGGCAAGAGCCGCCAGCGTCCGCTGGTTCAAGCACGCCAAACCGCCATGTACGTGTTTCGTGAACTGACCGACCTCAGTTATCCAGCCATCGCTCGTTTGTTTGGTGGGCGAGACCACACAACAGTGATTCATGCCGTTGATAAAACTCAACGCATGATGAGTGAGCGCAAACAGGTATACGACCAGGTAACCGAGCTCGTTCAGAAATTTAAGACGTCGTAGATCATGTTGGGGACAACCATGTGGGCAACAGCACAACAACCAGTGGATAACTATGAGTTATGCATGGTTGCCCGAACTACACAATTGCAAGATGTGCTTGCACCTACACATGGTTGTGAGTTCAATTCTTATATGTCATTTGGTGTTCAGGGTGTTCATCCACAATCCACACCCCTTATTACCGTTATTAAGTCTTTATATAAACATCCACAAATAACAATGAACAACGTTGGCCAAGGAGCATGGTGATGAAATTTCGAGTTGAACGCGAAGTATTGGCAGAAGCCTTGGGTGCAGCGGCTCGTGTCGCATCAACGCGGAACAACGCCATGCCTGCGTTGTCGGGAGTAAAACTAGAAGTTACTGGCGATCAGTTGATGTTGTCATGCACCGATAACGATTTGTCGGTGCAGTTTGTTCTTCCAGTTGGTGGACAAGCCGACGGAGTGGTGGTTGCAAGCGCAAAATTGCTGAGCGATATTGTTCGCGCCGGAGCTGAAGGAAAAGTAACGTTTGAGTCCGCTGGTGAAGAGGTTCACATTTCTTCCGGTCGCGCACAAACCACAGTTGCAACTTTTGCTGCCAGCGATTTCCCAAACATCACGCTTGCAAGCGCACCACCTGTAACACTGTCTGCGCCGTTACTGAGCGAAGCACTTCGTCAAGTAGTTCGTGCAGCAAGCTCCGATATGCAACGTTTGCCATTAACCGGAGTTTTAATGTCGGCAGAGC
>CANKUF010000125.1 GCA_947486675.1 Acidimicrobiaceae bacterium | reverse complement strand
GGACTGAAACTCGCGCATCGCGTACGAAAAACTGCCGTGCAAACTTGGCCACGCGCCATGAGTAGAACCACCAGCACCTGTGTGCCCAAATGCCTGTTGGTCCATTCCCAGCCGTGATGGGTTTGGGTTTAGTTCGAAACCAACACCGAAACGAAGCAGGCGACCAGACAACGGATCATTACCCACAGAACGTTGTTTACGTGCAAGTTCAATAGATTCTGGCTTCAGTATTCGCACTCCGTCGAGTTCTCCACCATTCACCAACATGGCGTATAACCGCGACATGGCATATGCATTGGCAATGCCGCCACCGCCGGGAAGCTCAGACTTTGCGAACATGGAAGTTCCACGTTCGGCAGGAATCATTCCATATACATATTGCAAGCGAGGGTCTACATCGTCGCCCGACATTGCCGAATAGTTGTAGTTTGCGGCACGCGTTGTCTCGCCAATTCTTGGCAATACCGAGTCAGGCGCACCAATATGCAAATCAAGTTGCAGCGGAGATGCTATTTCTTCGCGGACAAATGTTCCAAGGCTTCGGCCGTCTACACGACGAACCAATTCACTCGCAATCCATCCATACGTCATGGCGTGATACGACGGAACACCTATTGGGGTTATCGGGTGTTGTGCCGCTACATACTGAGCCATCAAAATTGGATCTGAAATCTCTTCCACGCTGATTGAACGCTCAAGACCAGGCACTCCTGCAACGTGGGCTAGCGAGTCGCCAACAGTTACTTGACCCTTGCCACCTTCTGCGAACTCTGGCCACACACGTTCAATCGGCGCTTCCAGGTCGAGCAAACCACGTTCAACCAGCATCATGATTGCGGTTGCACAAATACCCTTAGTACCAGAAGCAATGACACATACCGTTTCGCCATTCCACGCAGATCCATCACTGCGTACACCACCCCACAAGTCGACAACTTGCTTGCCGTTGTGAGTTGCCGCGAACGATGCACCGGCCTTGTCGCCGCCGTGATACTTGTTGAATACTTTGGCAACTAACTCAAAACCGGGCGCAACTACTTGTTCCCGTGACACGTTCAGCCCTCGCTTTTTCCGCGTCTGCGACGAGAATCTCGATCTGTGGTGTCAGAAACCGTCGGAATTGAATTGGTGAGCACTCCAAGCGCATTCACCACTTCGTCAACACTCGGCACCGCACCCTTGGTGTGCCCATCTATTGCATGACGCATAGACGCAACATGCTCTGGGGAGTTTCCACAACAACCGCCAACTATTCGCACGCCTGCGTCAATTGCCAATTCGGCATACGTGGCCATCAGCTCTGGTGTTCCCGAATAGACAATGGTGGTTCCAACGAACTTTGGAATGCCACAGTTCCCTTTCGACACCACCGGAGTTGAAAAACTCGACATCTCGGCAACAGAGACCACAATGTCGGATGCTCCGACTCCACAATTTGCACCGATTGCTAGAGGCTGTGGATCAATTCCTTCAAAAATATCTTCAAGCGCATTTGGCATGATGCCCATCATGGTTCGGCCCGCAGTATCGAACGACATGGTGCATACGTATGGCATACCTACGCGAATGGCGGCAAATGCAGCAGCACGTGCTTCCTCCGGTGCCGACATGGTCTCAATCCACGCAACGTCTGCCCCACCAGCCTTCAAACCTTCAATTTGTTCTGCGAATGCGTCAATGGCATCGGCTTCAGTGAGCGCACCAAGTGGTTCGAATAGTTCGCCTGTTGGCCCAACTGAACCCGCAACCACGACCGGCCGCGGTGATGCATCGGCGACCTTGCGAGCAATTTGAGCCGCACCCTTTGCCAGTTCGAAAGTGCGCGACTGTGCGTTGTGCAATTTCAACCGGTGACGATTACAACCGAACGTGTTCGTGAGAATGATGTCGGAGCCTGCATCAACAAACTGCTGATGCAACGACTCCACTCGGTCTGGGTGATCAGTAATCCAAAACTCTGGTGGCTCACCCGAGGTGAGACCCATCGCGAAATAATTTGTACCAGTTGCACCATCTGCCAATAACACTTTTCCTGTGAGCAGCAACTGCTCCAGCGATGTTTGCATTGAACGAGACTAACCCATCACGTTTCCGGCGGTGTCCGCCTGTGTGCGAAGACGCGAGAACGCTGACAGGTTGATCGGCATACCAGTGAATTCGCCCATGACTTCCACTGGAGTCACGTCGTGGTCAATTCCCTGCTCTTGTGCCTCAATAAGCGTGCGCATGAACTTGCCAACGAGTGGCGCGTTCTTGAACTGATTACCACTTGTGCCACAAGCCATGAAGAAACCTGGCAGGCTGGACTTGTCGTACAGCGGAATCCAGTCATCAGTCACGTCGTACAACGCACCAATACCAAGCAACTTGTGTGGAATACCAAAATCTGGCAAGCGACGAGCCAAACGCAACATCACGCGCTCAAAGAACTCCACAGACACCGAATCGTTCCAGTTGTCTGCGTCATCCAAGAAGTGCAACGGATCACATGCAGGTTCTGTCGTACCAACATTGAGCAAGTCGCCCATGTGCGGACGGAAATACTGGCCAAGGTCGAGGGCTGCAACAACCGGCGCATTGTCTTCCAAACGGAAGCCTTTTGGCGCAGGTGGCGAGAACACCTCCTGGCGCAACGGACGATGATGAACCTTCATCTCGTCGTACACGCCAGCCATGCGATTGATCGCCGCTGCGTGTGGGCCAGCTGCGTTGATGACGATTGGAGCCTCGAAGCGCTCGCCCGTCTTCAGAACTACACCACTGACCACATCGCCATCGCGGGTAATTTCACTGACTTCTTTGTGGAACAAGAACTCGGCACCGTGTTGCTTTGCGGCATGCGCCAAGTTGTGCGCTGCCAACATTGGGTCGTCCATGAATCCACTGAGTGGGTCGAACAGTGCCGACAACTGGTCGTATGGATCGTCAGCAAATGCTGGGTCCTCAATGGCCTTTGGCGGGTAAAACTTGCCGGTTTCAAATGCTGGCCAACGCTTCTTCACTTCTTCTGGCGACAACACTTCGTATGGAATGCCAAATTCGTCCCACAGTTCGCGCTGACGAAGGCCGTCGTAACCCTCGGTGAGGAACACCAAGTAACCCGTCTGCACGTACTTGGCCATGCCATCTGGGTCTTCAATTCCGACGAATTTGCTCCAGTTAAACCAATGCTGAGCGTTTTCCCATGCCATCAAAATGGTGTTGAAGTTGGAATAGGTGAAGCGAATAATCGCTGACGATGCGCTGGTTGATCCTGCGCCAGCAGCGCCACCCTTGTCGACAACTACCACTTTGCGGCCATGACGCGAAAGTTCGAGTGCAATGGAAGCACCCATTACTCCGCCACCAATGATCACTACATCAGTTTTGGTTGTACTCATACTTGCTGCTCCAAAATTGCATTTGCCCACTGCTTCGTATCGGCAGTGCTATTAAACGTGAACGAGTGAATTCCCGAAACATTGAGTTCGTCTGCCTTGACAGCGATGTCGTTCAACCATTTTGTTGGGTCATACCCACCCGGTGCAAACATGAGCGTGAGAGACGCCTTGTT
>CANKUF010000124.1 GCA_947486675.1 Acidimicrobiaceae bacterium | reverse complement strand
GCGGCAACGGTGATGTTGCAATGGGCTGTTGGCGGTCTTGCATTTTTGTGGTTCACCACGCGCCGAAACGAAGTTGGTGCTGGCTATGGCATGTTGCTGCGCATGACCTATGGCGCATTCGCAGTTATTGCAGTGGTGTTGGGCAATCGCTACGGAGTCAGCATTGTTCGTGAGGCATCAAGTGTCGCTGTAGCCATTGCTGCTTTTGTGCTTATTCGAAACAAGCGATCAAAGTTTGACCTAATTGCGCCACTTCTTGGTGTTCCAGGAATTATTGCCGCCGGAATTTCTGCGGCAAGCGAAGGCGGTGGCGGCGACGTTGTTGTGTCGTTGTTGCGGATAGTCGTTGGAACACTCTTTCTTGGTGCAGTGAGCGACACCATGTTGCTTGGGCACTGGTATTTAGTACAACCGGGAATGCCGCGGAAGTTGATTAATGAAATCACTAATGCGGTTATCTACATGTGGCCACTTGAAGTAGTGGTATTGCTTCTGCCAACCGGAATGATCAGCGTGTTGAACGGATCCATTGATGATGGCTGGGATGGTGTGCTTGGCTGGTTCTGGCTCGCCTCTGCAGTGGTTACAGGAGTGCTCGCACTAGTTACGCGTGCCGCGTTGAAAGAACGAAGCTATTCGGCGGTAATGGCTGCAACCGGTTTGATGTACTTGGCGATTCTTACTGCGTTTTGCACAGACATTATTGGGCGTGCGTTACTCGCTTAATTCGGTGAGTTCGGCGCCACAAGTGCCCAAGGTCGTGAGCGTTCCATTGCAAGACCAAGTTCGAGCAGCAGTTGCTCGCTGAAATGACGTCCGTTTATTTGCAACGCAACGGGTAAACCATCGACGAGCCCTGACGGAATAGAGATTGCCGGGTTGCCATACATGTTCGCTGGAAACGTGAGCTTGCCGTTGTTTCCCATTCCACCTGACACTCCACCGAAAACTGACGGCAATGGACCCTCTGCATTGAATGCAACATCGGGGTTGCTTGCCGTAATCACAAAATCGGTTGCTTGATAAATCTCATACATACGCTGATTGAGCGCTGCACGACGAGCTTCAATCTTTGCGCGAGCCTCTGCACCGTATTTACCAAGCGTTGCTTGAATTCCAAATCGCATTTCCGGAGTAAGAACATCGGCACATGCTGGCCAGTGGTCTGCCAGTTGCATCTGAATTTCAATCATTCCGCTGATTGACCAAGCGGCCCCCATGCTGGGAAGCGTGGTGTCGACGGAGATGATCTGCATTCCAGTGATAGACGCAAGATGCTGTGCGTATTCCTCCAGTTGCTGCCACATTGCAGGGGAGACGACTGCACCGCCCCAGTTGGGAGCGAGTACTGCAGTTTTTCCACGCAAAGATTCTGCGTGACTTCCTAACTCGATTTCCCAGTTTTCAACGCGTTGCAAACTGAGTGGGTCTCGCGAGTCATGCCCGTTGCACACATCGAACCAACGAGCAGTGTCGCGGATGCTTCGCGCCATCACTCCCGTGTTCACGGTGAGATTTCCAAGTTCGGTATGCGGTGCGCGAGGGATTCTGCCAAACGTTGCCTTTAGCCCGACAAGACCTGTGAACCCTGCAGGAATTCGAATGGAACCTCCGCCATCTCCGCCGGTTGCAATAGTGACCAGACCGCCAGCAACTGCAGCGGCGCTTCCACCAGACGATCCGCCCGGAGTGCGACCATGTTGCCACGGGTTATGTGTTGCTCCGTTCAGAACAGTGCGCGTGACATTCACACCACCAAATTCGCTTGCGGTGCACAATCCAATCGCGTTTGCTCCACCGCGTTGAGTAACGCGTTCAACCATGACTGAAGTGTGTGTTGCTTTACGATCGGCAAAGACCACGCATGCTTCGGTGTATGGCCATCCTGTAACGGCATCGAGTTCTTTTACGCCAAGTGGAATTCCACCAAATGGTTTTGACACATCAGCAGACTTTGCTCTTTGCAGTGCGCCTTCTGGATCGAGAAACGAAAATGCATTGAGCGAACTTTTCTCAATGGCGCGTAGCGAAGCCTGTAACTCTTCTAGTGGGGAACGTTCTTTGTTGCGAAAGGCATCAACAAGCGAGCAGGCATCGCCCATCCATGGAATATCAGTTGTGCTCATTGTCTTAAAATAGTCGCTAAAAATGCTCTATCTATTAGTGTGGTAACGCGTTATGGATACCAAAGCCTTTCTCGGAATAGAACCTTCAGGGGTGTTTGGACCGACAAACGGTCGGTGGTCAATGGTTGTTCGACCAGGCCTGGTAACGGGTGGCAATTTTCTGTGGGGTGGTTGTGGGTTGGCTGCAGCAGTTGCAGCAATTGAAGAATTGTCTGGTCGCACGTGCGTGTGGGCAACTGCCCAATATCTGTCGTATGCGCGAACTGGTGAAACGATGGATATCGATGTCACGCTTGCAGTCGTTGGGCATCAGATCACGCAAGCACGCGCGGTATGTCACGTTGGAGATCGTGAAATATTGACAGTTAACGCAGCTGTGGGCGAGCGTCCATTTGAGCACGCGCATTCGTTTGTGACCATGCCTGATGTGCCACCACCAAGTGCATTGAAGCAACGTGCACATCGAGGAGATGTTTCGAACACCATCCATGAAAAAATGGAAGAGCGTTTTGTTACCGGGCGCGAGTTGGAAGATCTTGACGGAACGCCAAATGATGGTCGCACATTGATGTGGGCCCGGATTCCCGATGTGATTGACGGTGTAGACACAGCAACGTTGGCCGTGTTGGGCGACTTTGTGCCGATGGGTGTTGGTCAGGCGCTGGGTATTCGAGGTGGTGGAAACAGCCTGGATAACACGCTCCGCGTGGTTCGCCTCGTTCCCACCAAGTGGGTGTTGTTAGACATACATATACAAGGTGTGGAACGCGGCTTCGGACACGGAACAGTAAACATGTTCGCCGAAGACGGAACGTTTCTTGCCACCGCAAGTCAAAGTTGTATTGCTCGAATGTGGAGGGAACCAAAATGATTCGTCGCAACGGAATGACTGTTCCGCTTCCAGGTCATTTGCACGACCACAAAGAAAAGTATGCACAGTTGGCCGACTGGGGATACAGCGATATTTGGTCTGCCGAAACCGACGGTGCAGATGCATTCACTCCGTTGGCGCTTGCCGCAGCGTGGGAGCCACGCCTTCGACTTGGCACTGCAATTGTTCCTGCATACACGCGCACGGCTCCTGTGATTGCACAAAGTGTCGCCGCACTTGCCGATGCTGCGCCCGGTCGCTTTGCAATCGGAATTGGATCGTCGAGCAATGTGATTGTTGAGCGTTGGAATGGTGTGCCGTTCGTAGACCCATACAAAAAAGTTCGCGACGTTGTTCGATTTATGCATGACGCATTTTCTGGAGAGAAAATCACCAAAGAATATGACACGTTCAAAGTTGATGGATTTCGCCTGAGCATTAAGCCAGCGCAAAAACCGACAATTCTGATTGCTGCGCTTCGCGAAGGAATGTTGAAGTTGGGTGCGCGTGAAGCAGATGGTGTGATCATCAATTGGCTCAGTGCGCAAGACGTAACAAAAGTGGCCAAAGTGGTCAGCGACGCAGCAAACGGTGTCGAGAAGGAAATCACCGCGCGCATTTTTGTGTGCCCAAGTGAAGACACTGAAGTAGTG
>CANKUF010000123.1 GCA_947486675.1 Acidimicrobiaceae bacterium | reverse complement strand
GTGAAAGCCATGTTTAACGACGCACCGTTCCGTGAAGCCAACAGTTTGTCTGCAGTGAACTCCATTAACTGGGCTCGCGTTATGGCACAAACGGTGTACTACTTCACAGCACTTGAAACACTTGGTCGCTCTGCTTCATTCAGCGTGCCAACAGGCAACTTCGGAAATGTGCTCGCCGGTTGGATTGCCAAACAAATGGGCGCCGACATTGAAAAACTGATTGTCGGTTCAAACAGTAATGACATTCTGACGCGCTTCTTCGAAACACACAGCATGGATATGGTGCCGGTTGTACCAACACTGAGCCCAAGTATGGACATTCAAATTTCGTCCAACTTTGAACGATTGTTATTTGACATGAACAACCGCGATGGCGGTGCAACAACAGAGCAACTCAATCAGTTCCGCCAACAAGGAAAGTTGTCTGTAGAGCCTGATCAGTTTGCAAAATGGATTGCCCCAACGTTCCGCGCGCATCGTGCAAATGATGCAGAAACGCTTGCCGTGATGAAACGCATTTATGGTGAAAGCGGCATGTTGGTCGACCCGCACACAGCAGTTGGCATTGCATCTGCCGAAGCGTGCGCCGAACCAGGAGTTCCTACCATCACCCTTGCTACTGCGCATCCGGCCAAGTTTCCCGATGCAGTGAAGAAGGCAACCGGAGTGCACCCTGCACTGCCAGACCACGTTGCCGACTTGTTTGACCGCGAGGAACGCATTGTGAATTTGCCAAACGACCTGCAAGCAATTGAGGCTTTTGTAGCCTCGTGCCACTAACTGGCAATTACAGCAAGTTGCCACATGCCCAGAGAGGGGCTATGGTGGAAGTCGGCTCGGAATCCCGAGCAAAGCCCCCGCACTCAGCGCCTCGGAATTATGCGTTTCGTTTCACGCAGTTGCGGTTGTTAGGGCAACTCACTTTTTCGTGAACGCCCGTTAAACCTGAAAGTAGGACCTTGTGGCCAGTGGAGCCCTTGAACAATCAGCACTTGAAGCAAAAGACCGCGAACAACTTGTAGCCATTGCTGGCGCACTTGGCGTGAAGTCGGCATCGCGTGCCAAAAAAGCAGAACTCATCGAGATGATCCTCGAGCAGACAAAGCCGACAGAAGTCGCGCCAAAGCCTGCAAAAAAGGTCGAAGCACCAAAGGCTGACAAGCCGGCAGCATCTGCCAGTCCAGCACTTGGCGCCGATGGCGAGGCACTTGCCGATTGGGAAATTGAATTAGCCGAACACGAAGGCACACCAGTTGCGCCAGAAGCACGTCGTGCAAGCGAGCAGAACCCAAATAACAATCGCAATAACAACGATCGTGGCGAGCGCAACAACAATCGCCATAACAACAACCGCAACAACAATGATCGCGGAGATCGCAACAACAACGATCGCAACAGCAATAGCTCAGATCGCAACAACGATCGTGCTGATGGCGGTGGGTTTGGCAACAATCGCAATCGCAACCGTCGTCGCCGTGGCAAAGGCCCGCGCGATGAAGGCCCACAGGGCAATGATCGTTACGAAACCGTTGAGCCGGAGAGTACAGAACCATTGAGCACTGAGCCAGTAAAGGTCTCGGGCTATGTGGACTTGCGCGACGAGGGCTACGGCTTCTTGCGCGTAAATGGCTACTTGCCAAGTCGCGACGACTCATACATTTCAGTTCGCCTCACACGCCAATACGGCTTGCGCAAGGGTGATCATGTTTCAGGTATGTCAAAGCCTGCTGGCCGCAATGAAAAGAATCCAGCAATGCTCGACGTTGAAAACATCAACCATGTTGCTGCAGACAAAGTGAAGAATCGTCCACGATTCGAAGACCTCACTCCATTGTTCCCAGACTCGAAGTTGGGTCTTGAAAATGCTGCAGATCCAAACAACATGACTGCACGCATCATCGACCTCATTGCGCCAATTGGAAAAGGACAACGTGGAATCATCGTGTCGCCTCCAAAGGCCGGTAAGACCACGGTCATGAAGACGATCGCTACCAGCATCGAAAAGAATCACCCAGAAGTGAAACTGATCGTGTTGCTCATTGACGAGCGTCCAGAAGAAGTAACCGACATGCGTCGCACGGTAAGAGGCGAAGTCATTGCATCAACGTTTGACCGACCATCGGAAGAGCACACGCATATTGCTGAACTCGTTATCGAAAAAGCAAAGCGCATGGTGGAAATGGGCGAAGACGTTGTCATTATTTTGGACGGCATCACACGTTTGTCACGCGCATACAACTTGGCTGCACCTGCAACTGGGCGAATCATGTCGGGTGGTATTGACGCCGGTGCGTTGTACCCACCAAAGAAGTTCTTCGGTGCTGCTCGCAACATTGAAGAAGGCGGCAGCTTGACCATTTTGGCTACAGCGCTTGTTGAAACAAACAGCCGAATGGACGATGCCATCTTTGAAGAATTCAAGGGAACCGGCAACATGGAACTTCGTCTCGACCGCAAGGTTGCAGAGCGTCGTATCTATCCGGCAATCGATGTTGATGCATCGAGCACACGTCACGAAGAGTTGCTCTTCGAGCGCAAGCAATTGCAGATGGTGTGGAAGCTGCGTCGAGTACTCAGTGGTCTTGCTGCAGACGGAAACGCCGCACCTGGCCTTGAGTTGTTGATTGATCGCTTGAAGACATTCAAGAACAACGACGACTTCTTGGACGAAATCGCCAAGCAGCCAAACGCATAAGTGTCTGACGCTCGCCTGCGCATGGCGGCGTCGCAATGCGGCGCCGATACCGCTTCGTTCGAATCGGTTGAGTTTCCATTTGGGCATGCTGCAATTAGCGGCAAGCACGGGTGGATCTATGTTGCCGAGCAACATTCACGTGCGCTGAGTCCTGCGCTGTTGTGGGCGGGCAAGCACGGTGTTGAGTCGCTCAATGTGTTGAGCGAAGTGAACGCCGACGTGCTTGCGCGTCGTGCACAGCTGTTCAACTTCGACATTGCAGTGTGGAGCGTGAGCAATGGACAGGTGTTACGTGCAACTGCAGCACAACCACTTGCCGATGTAAAAGTTTTCGACTCACACGAGCGACTTGCGCTGATGATTGAAACCTCTGGCGCAGAAGTTGTTCGTGAGCATGGCTTACTTACAGGCGAAGTAATGGGCTTGGAAGTCTGCCGCGTGTTGAATGATGACATTGGCGATGGGGCTCGGCTGGAAATTGGCGTTGGCGCACACGACCGCGAAACGTTTCAGTTGGTGCATGGCCGCGACGCAACAGTGGAGTCGCTCTCTCGAGTGGTGGGAATTGTTCGCGAACACCGCACTGAGGGTTCCGTTCCACATCCACTAAACAGGCTTGCACCAGAGCGAATGCTGCGTCACCGAATTGTGTTGTCGCCAGAATTGGTTGGAGCACAGCAATTGAAACCAGTGGAACCACCGATCATTCGCATGAATGTAAAAGATGAAATGCCTTGCGTTGCTCTTGGCACGCTTCCTAGTGGAGTGCCAGTAGTGGTGGTGTGCACTGCATCGATTGATGTTGATGTGGTGGCCTTTGGTGCAGATGCTCGCTTACGCACCTCGCCAGATGCGGAACTACTCATTGCTACCCATGCAAACAATGTGACCCCATCACTACACAAATTGGCACAGTCATTGCGCAATCCAGCGCGTTTCGTTGAAGTTTCCCCAGTTCGTCGTTAAATAGC
>CANKUF010000122.1 GCA_947486675.1 Acidimicrobiaceae bacterium | reverse complement strand
ACCACCAGTATTTTTTGGAACGCGAATTTCTACAAGCATTTCATCAGGAGCGAGTGCACTCTCGAGGAAACCTTTGTAGAGATCTCTTGCTGCAATCTGACGCTGACCATTTGGTCCTTGAGCAACATATGTTGCACCAAGTGCAAGCGTGGTTGCTGGAAGGTCGCTTGCCGAGTCGGCGTGGGCGAGTGAGCCACCAATAGTTCCGCGATGGCGAACTTGGGCATCACCAACATGGCCGGCTGCGTGAGCGAGCAGTGGAACATGCTTTTTTAGCAAGTCGGATTTCTCTACATCCATGTGGCGTGTTAGGGCACCAATGGCAATGTGGTCTCCACCGTCTTTGATGTATGACAAGTCGGTGATGCGACCGATGTCAATGAGCATCGTTGGCTGGGCCAAACGAAGTTTCATCAAAGGAATAAGGCTGTGTCCACCGGCAAGGAACTTTGCTTCATCGCCGTATTCACCGATAAGTGAAATAGCCTCGTCTGCCGATGATGCACGTTTGAAATCAAATGCTGCTGGTATCACTGTGGTTCCCCTTACTTCTTTGCCGATTGAATGGTGCGCCAAACGGTTTGTGGTGAAGCAGGCATTGCCATGCTTGTTACCCCAAGGCCGGAGAGCGCATCGATAATTGCGTTAATTACTGCTGGTGCTGCACCAATAGTTCCTGCTTCACCAATGCCCTTCACTCCAAGTTGATTGGTAGGTGAAGGTGTAATGGTGTGGCCAGTAGTGATGGAAGGCACGTCGCTTGCTGCTGGTACGAGGTACTCCGCAAGTGTCGTTGTCTTCAGGTTTCCGTCTTCGTCGTACACCGCTTCTTCGAAGAGCGCTTGTGCAAGACCTTGGATAACTCCACCGTGAACCTGTCCTTCAACAATGAGCGGATTGATCTGGTTTCCACAGTCGTCAATTGCTACATACTTCAGGACCTGAATTTTGCCCGTCTCAACATCTATTTCGACGATGCAAATGTGCGTACCAAACGGCCACGAAAAGTTTGGTGGGTCGTAGGTGTACTGGGCTTCAAGGTTTGGTTCAAGACCGTCTGGAAGATTATGGGCGGTGAACGCAGCAAAGGCGAGTGCTGCCATTGGCAAGGAACGATCAGGTGAACCCTTCACACTGAATAAACCATTTGCAAACTCAAGGTCATCTGCAGCGCACTCAAGTTGATGAGCAGCGATCAGACGCGCCTTTTCAATTACCTTGTCACACGCTCCGGCAATTGCAACACCACCAACGGGAAGTGATCGCGAGCCATAGGTGTCCATGCCAAGTGGTGCAATTGCGGTGTCGCTATGCAACACGTCAATGTCTTCAACTGGGATTCCCAATTTTTCTGACGCGATCATTGCCCACGAGGTTTCGTGGCCTTGACCATGTGGTGAAGTCCCGGTAACCACCTGCACCTTTGCTGTTGGAAGAACGCGCACCGTTGCGGCTTCCCACCCGCCAGCACGGTATTTCAACGAGCAAAGTACACGTGATGGAGCGAGTCCGCACATTTCGAAGTACGAAGCCATTCCGATACCGATTCGCTTCGCAGCACCAGGAACGTTTTGCGTGACCTGCTGTTTGCGAATGCCTGCGTAGTCAGCCATTTGTGTAGCTTTTTCGGCTGCTAGCGCATGGTCTCCAGAGTCGTAGGTCAATCCGCTGAAAGCCGTGTACGGGAATTGTTCCTTTTGAATGAAGTTGCGCTTGCGCAATTCATATGGATCGATGTTCATTTCGCGAGCCAGTGCATCCATGCCACATTCAATGGCATATGTTGCCTCTGGTCGGCCTGCGCCACGGTATGCATCGGTTGGTGTGAGCGATGTGAACACACCCGTGCAACTGAAGTCATATGCCTGCGGCAAGTTATACACACCTGCATACAAGAACGCTCCAAGCAATGGCACTCCGGGGGTAACCAACTGCAAGTACGCGCCCATGTCCGCAATAATGCGGAATCGAACAGCGGTCAGCTTGCCATCACTGTCTGCGGCAAGTTCAACATGTTGTATCTGTCCGCGTCCGTGGATCGTTGCGTGGGCGTTCTCGCTGCGCTCTTCAACCCAACGAACTGGCACATTGTGCTTGCGGGAGAGTGCCAAACACAAGAGTTCTTCTGCATACACGTCGAGCTTTGAACCAAAACCTCCACCAACACTTGGTGCAACGATGCGCAGTTGATGTTCTGGGATACCGAGCGTGAGTGCAGCCATCACTTTGAGAATGTGTGGAACCTGGGTAGAGGAATACATGGTGACATCGCCACCAAATGGTTGAGGAACGGCAGCAATCGCGCGTGGTTCCATAGCCATTGGAATCAGGCGCTGTTGAACGTAACGCTCTTTAACTGTGTACGCCGCGTTCTTGAATGCTTCTTCAACACAGCCAGGAGTTGACTCAATGAGCAACGGCCAGGTGTAACTGGAGTTCGTTCCAAGTTCTTCGTGCAAAATGACTTTGTCACTGAGTGCTTCGTCTAGGTCGACAACTGCTGGAAGAACTTCGTAGGTGACATCGATGAGGTCAAGTGCATCTCGCGAAATGGTTTCACTCGTGGCGAGAACTGCAGCAACTCCATCGCCAACGTAATGAACCTTGCTCACAGCAAGCGGGTAGTGGACCGGGTTTTTCATGTCTGGCGTGACTGGCCATGCGCAAGGCATTGGTGCCGCCCACAACGATTCAAGGTCTACGCCTGTGTACACGGCAACAACGCCAGGCAATGCCGCTGCAAGAGTGGTATCGATTTTGACGATGCGAGCGTGCGCATGCTCGGAACGTTTGACCGCTAAGTGCAACGCGCCTGGAATGCTCAGGTCATTGGTGAATTTTCCTTCACCAGTGAGGAGGGCCGGATCTTCGCGGCGAAGAAGGCGAGTGCCGATCACCGTATTTGGACGATTGTCTGTCATAGTCATGACGTTCCCCTTTACTTTGCTGCTGCTAATACCGACTTCACAATGTTGTGGTAACCCGTGCATCTGCACAGGTTGCCTTCAAGACCAAGGCGCACATCGTCCTCGGTTGGGTGGGGGTTTTCATTCAGCAATCCAATTGCTGCCATCACCATTCCAGGTGTGCAGTAACCGCATTGCAGTCCATGATTTTCCATGAACGCTTGTTGCATTGGATGCATTACGCCATCTTTGCTTAAACCTTCAATGGTGGTGATTGAACAACCATCTGCTTGTGCAGCAAGAATGGTACAACTCTTCACCGCTTCACCATCTAGATGAATCGTGCACGCTCCACAACTTGATGTATCACATCCAATATTTGTTCCCGTCAGATTCGCAATCTCGCGAATGTAATGAACAAGCAAGGTTCGTGGTTCAACATCATGCTCTGATTTTTTACCGTTGACGGTGATACTGACTTTCATCGAGTCCCCCTAAGACACTTGTGTTTGCAACTCTGATTAATTGCGAACGCCCCGCGCCTCATCATGCCCTATCTGGGGCATCCGTGTCTAGTGGCGATTTGGCTGCCCCATGTTCAGACGGGCTAAGGGTTATTGGACTACCCGAAGGGCTATTTGTGCTTCTGGATTTCCAACCACACACGCTCTGCGGTGGTTGGCATATCGATGTGACGAACTCCAAGGTGGGTGAGTGCGTCAATAACTGCGGACTGCACTGCAGGAGTTGAACCGATCGTTCCCGATTCACCGATGCCCTTTGCACCAAGTGGGTTTCGCGGTGTTGGGGTTTCCATGTG
>CANKUF010000121.1 GCA_947486675.1 Acidimicrobiaceae bacterium | reverse complement strand
GCTCCACGCCAATTGCTCGAGGCACAAATTGGCACAGGGGCTGCACGCTCACAGGCCATTCAAGATGCAGTACCCGAGTATCTCTCACAAGCAGTGCGCGAGAACAAGATTGACCTCATTGCGACTCCCTCTATTGAAGTGACAAAGGGCGAAGTTGAAGGAATTGTCGGATTCGATGCAACGTGCGAAGTGCGACCTGTTATCACCGTTGGTGGTTACAAAGGTTTGCGAGTTGAGCTTCCGTCAATTGAAGTGAAGGACAGCGAAGTAGACGACGCAATTCGCAGCGAACAGTCGCGTCACGGCAAGTTGCAAGACGTTGATCGTGCGATTGCAAAGGGCGACCATGTGTCGCTCGACCTCAGCGGCGTACGCGAAGGTGCACCAGTTCCAGGACTCAACGTTGAAGACTGGGCATACGAAGTTGGCAAGGCTTGGGTATCTCCAAGTTTCGACGACAAGTTGATTGGTAAAAAAGTTGGCGACAAGGTGGAATACACCGAAGCCCCAAACGGAACCACACAAGACGCAGAGATGACTGTCGTTGTGAAAAAAGTGCAAGAGATGGTGCTCGAAGAACTCAACGATGAATGGGTGTCAAGCCATGTTGCAGAATTCGACACCGTTGATGCATGGAAGTCCACCTTGCGCAAGCGCTTGGAAGATATGAAGTTGAAGCAAGCTCGCGGCGTTTTTGTAGACCGCACCACAACGGCTCTTGCCGAGTTGGTAGAAGTTGACTCACCAGAAGCAATGATTAACAGCGACTTGCAATCACGAGTACGTGGCACAGTCGAACAGTTCCAAGCCCAGGGCATTGCGCTCGAGCAGTGGTTGTCGGCAACTGGCCAATCAACAGAGACGTTTATTGAGTCTTTGCGTGGTGAATCGGTTAAGGCTGTGAAGATCGATCTTGCGTTGCGTGCTGTTGCGCTTGCCGAAGGTTTTGAATCTGACGCAGACGACCTTGAAGCAGAACTGTCCCGCATCGCAACACAGGCGGGCCGCAAGTTGGCTCAGGTGCGCAAGTTGTACGAGCAGAACGATGCGATTGCAGAACTTGAAGCACAGATTCGCAAGTCGAAGGCTGTGGACTGGTTGCTGCGCAATTCGACCCTTGTCGATGCCGACGGAAACTCAATCAGCGCCGACATCCTGTTTGGCGAGGAAGACGGCGAATAAGCCTCAAACTCGCGTTTTGTAGCGAGCAGTGGGCAAGTGCCACACCTAATTGACGCAAGGGCGTGAGCCCCCGCAACTATCATCGTCTCCAGAAGGTTCGCCCCCAAGGAGATGCACCATGCGTGAAAACAATGTGATGCGGAATTACTACATTCCGAGTGTCACCGAGACAACTAGCCGTGGTGAGCGCACGTCCGACTTGTACAGCAGGTTGTTGAAGGAAAACATCATTTTCCTCGGCACGCCAATTGACGACACCATTGCCAACTTGATCTGTGCACAGCTCATCCACTTGGAGAGCGAAAACCCAGACAAAGACATCAACATCTATATCAATAGTCCTGGTGGAGATATCACGGCATTGTTCGCTATTTACGACACCATGCAGTTCATCAAGAACGACATTGCCACCATTTGCTTGGGTCAGGCAGCGTCTGCTGCTGCAGTGTTGCTTGCCGCTGGCACGAAGGGCAAACGTCTTGCGCTTCCGCACGCACGAGTGTTGTTGCACCAGCCATATGGTCAAGTTGGATATTCGCAAGTCACCGACCTAGAACTTGCTGCGCGAGAAATTTTGCGCATGCGCGAATTGCTTGAAGAAATTTTGTCGAAGCACACAGGCCAGTCTGTGGAGCGCATTCACGGTGATACCGATCGTGACTTCACGCTTGAAGCACAAGCTGCACTCGACTACGGCGTGATTGATGAAATTATTTCGAGCCGTGGAATGGCCGACCGCTCCGGCCCGATTCGCTGAGGCTCGGTTAACTACTCATGGCAAAGTTCGGCGACACCGCAGAGTTAGTGAAGTGTTCATTCTGCGCAAAGTCGCAGAAGCAAGTAAAGAAACTCATTGCTGGTCCTGGTGTCTACATCTGTGATGAATGCATCGACTTATGCAACGAAATCATTGATGAAGAGTTCACGCAAACTGCAACAGTTGGTGTTGAAGAACTTCCAATTCCGCGCGACATTCGTGCGTTCCTCGATGAATATGTAGTTGGACAAGACCAAGCCAAGAAAGTGCTTGCTGTTGCGGTGTTCAATCACTACCGACGCATTAGACACAAGTCAACGAGCACTCGTAAAGATGATGTTGAATTGCAAAAGAGCAACATCTTGCTTCTTGGCCCAACTGGTTGCGGTAAAACACACATGGCACAAACGCTTGCCAAGTTGCTTAACGTTCCCTTTGCCATTGCTGACGCAACTGCGCTCACCGAGGCTGGCTATGTAGGTGAAGACGTTGAAAACATTTTGCTGAAATTGTTGCAAGCCGCCGATTTTGACGTGGCTCGTGCAGAAACCGGCATTGTCTACATTGACGAAATTGACAAGGTTGCGCGCAAGAGCGAGAACCCGTCAATTACTCGGGACGTTTCGGGCGAAGGCGTGCAGCAAGCTTTGCTCAAAATTCTTGAAGGCACCGTTGCCGCAGTTCCGCCACAGGGTGGACGCAAGCATCCGCACCAAGAGTTCATTCAGATCGACACCACCAACGTGTTGTTCATTGTGGGTGGAGCCTTTGCAGGCCTCGATTCCATTATCGAACAGCGCATTGGTCACAAGGGCGTTGGATTCCATGCCAACGTTCGCTCGAAGGCAGAAAAAGACCCAGGCGAATTGTTCGCCCAGGTACTGCCAGAAGACTTGCAAAAGTTCGGCATGATTCCCGAGTTCATTGGTCGTTTGCCAATGATTGGTGCTGTGCACAGCCTGGACAAACAGGCGCTCATTCAAATTCTTACCGAGCCAAAGAACGCGCTGCTGAAGCAGTACCAAAAGTTCTTTGAGTTTGAAGACATTGAATTGGAAATTACGCCTGATGCAATGGTGGCAATTGCCGAACAGGCTTTAAACCGCGGCACCGGTGCCCGTGGGTTGCGCGCAATTCTTGAAGAAGTATTGCTCAACACCATGTACGAATTACCTGGCCGTACCGATGTGGCGAAAGTGATTGTGGACGTGGACTCAGTGGTGAGCAAGGCTGACCCAACCATCGTTCCTCGTTCTACACGCGTTGCCCGTCAGCGCCGCGCCGCGTCATAGTCCTAACCTCGTCGTTATGAATTCCGCCGAGGCGCTCGTCTATCTGGACGAGCACGCAAGCTACGAAAAAACTGGGCGAGTGGAATCTCCATCACTCGACAACATTTCTGCGTTCATGGATGTGATGGCACACCCAGAATTGAGCTACCCAGTCATTCACGTAACGGGAACCAACGGCAAGGGTTCGACGACGCAAATCATTTCTAAGTTGCTCATGGCCCATGGCTTGCATGTTGGTACGTACACAAGTCCACACCTTGAGCATTTAACTGAGCGCATTTCTCGCAATGGCGTGCCAATTACTCAGGAAGCCTTCGCCGAGTGTGTTGCGGCAATCGCAGACGCCGAAGTTATTTCTGGCGTGCGACCAACCTATTTTGAAATTGTCACTGCCGCAGCCTTTCGACACTTTGCCGACGAAGCAGTGGACGTTGCTGTCATTGAAGTGGGCATGCTGGGCCGATGGGATGCCACCAATGTGGTGCGCTCGGAAGTTGCGGTCATCACCGACATTGCACTCGATCACA
>CANKUF010000120.1 GCA_947486675.1 Acidimicrobiaceae bacterium | reverse complement strand
CAGGAACAAACGTTCTTGGACACGGACAAAAAGTAGTTATTCCAAGCCGTGCGCTTGGTGAATTACAGAGGTTGTTGAATCAGGGCGACGAAGTAACACTGTGTCTTGCTGAGGATCGTGCAACGTTTGCTGTAGGAAACGCAACATTGTCAACCAGTTTGTTACAAGTTGAATTTCCTAACTACCGACAACTCATTCAGCCGTCGTACCCAAACACACTCACTGTTGCTCGCGAAGCATTGCTTGAGGCTGTGCGCCGCTGCCGAATTTTCGCACGTGAAACCACGCCTGTTCGCCTGGAGATGACAGCAACATCATTGAAGCTGTCGGTGATTACGCAAGACATCGGAAACTCAGAAGAAGAAATTGATTGCTCGCTCGAGGGAACAGAAATGACTGTTGGATTTAACCCTGAGTATCTTGCTGCAGGAATCGAAGCAGTAACAGGTGATGAAATCACCATTCAAACCACCGATCCACAACGACCAGCAGTATTGCGTGGTGTTGGAGCAGAGGATTATCTCTACTTGGTGATGCCACAACGCCTCACCGTATAAGCACAACGTTCCGAGCGACAGCGTGATTATTCAACACCTTGAACTCACAAACTTTCGCAACTACGCCGCGACAACAATCGAGCTAACTTCGGGTGTTACCGCGGTCATTGGTAACAATGGTCAAGGCAAAACCAATTTGGTTGAAGCGCTTGGGTATCTGGCAACACTAAAAAGTTTTCGTGGTGTGCCAAATGAAGCGCTCATTCGCACGGGTTGTGAAAGCGCTGTATTGCGTGCAACGGTTGTGCACGCAGACGGCAGAGAAGTGCTCATTGAAACCGAATTGGTGCGCACCGGGCGCAATCGCTCGCTTGTAAACAAACAACGTCTTGCTCGTTCACGTGACTTACTTGGAGTTGTACGCACCACCGTGTTTTCGCCAGAGGATTTGGAGTTGGTGAAGGCTGCGCCAAGTGTGCGCCGCGACTTTATTGATGACGCATTAATTGCCTTGCAACCAAAACTCGACGTGTTGTGTAGCGAAATTGAAAAAGTGCTGCGCCAACGCAACTCGTTACTGAAGCAAGCAGGCGGCAGGTTGAGCCCTGACATTGCAAGCACACTGGATGTCTGGGACGCCAAGCTGGCAGAACTTGGTACCGAACTGGGTGACGAACGCGCACGACTCATTGCACAAATTTCTCCACGTGTGTCGAAGGCTTATGAAGAACTCGCCGAAATGGCAACACCAATTGGTTTGGTGTACGAACCCGAGTGGCGGCGAATTGGGTTGGCCAATGAGCTACACACCAGTCGGCTTGACGACATCCGGCGTGGCACCAGCACGGTCGGACCCCACCGCGACGACATCGACCTGCTCATCAACGGGCTCCCAGCCAGAACCCATGCCTCCCAGGGCGAGCAGCGAACCTTGGCCCTGGCCATGAGGCTGGCGGTGCACCGCATGGTCACCGAAGAGTTTGGGTCCGCGCCAGTGCTCATTTTGGACGACGTGCTGTCCGAACTAGACCCAAGCCGGGCGGCAGCCTTATTACGTCACTTTCCGGAGGGTCAGGTACTCATCACCACGGCGGGGTACCTTCCCGAGGCCGCTCACCCCGACCGTATTGTGCGTATTCAACAGGGTGCGGTCGTTCAAGACAGCACAAATGAGGACAATTTTCCAGCATGAGCAATTTCAACAACCCGTCCGAGCAGTCCCTCGAGGAGGATCGGCAAATTGACGCCAGCATGGGCAGCCTCGGCCGACTCTCCACCGAACTGAATGCGCTGTTGTCGCGACTCGGATCCGAACCTGCATCGGTGGTCAACAGCGTGTTCACCGATTGGGTCACACTTGTGGGCGAACATGTCGCGCAACATGTTGCTCCCATCAAACTGGAAAACTCTCGGTTGCTCGTCGAAGTGACCGAAGCAGCATGGGCCACACAAATGCGTTTTCTCGAACCACAGTTACTCACAACGTTGTCAACAGCAACATCAAGCAACATTGTTGGTATTGATGTGCGCGTAAAACGCAATTCGCGCAGTAAGTAATTGGTAGACTAAGTCGTGTTATTTATGTTGCTCAATCGTGTGTCTCGCCGCTTTTTCGGCGCTCTCCCAGAAGGTAAGTGATGGCAACCACCAAAGCTCAAAAATCGGCAACTGCCGGCTCAGCGTCATACGGCGCAAAAGACATTCAAGTCCTTGAAGGCCTCGACCCAGTTCGTAAGCGCCCAGGTATGTACATCGGGTCCACAGGACTCAACGGTTTGCATCACCTCATTTGGGAAATTGTGGACAACTCTGTTGACGAAGCAATGGCCGGATACTGCAACAAAATCACGGTTACTTTGCTTGCCGACGGCGGTTGCGCAGTCAGCGACAACGGTCGCGGAATTCCGGTCGACCCATATACATCTGGTCAACACAAAGGCAAGAGTGCACTCGAAGTGGTGCTCACTGTGTTGCACGCTGGCGGAAAATTTGGCGGCGAAGGGTACAAAGTTTCTGGCGGTCTACACGGTGTAGGTGTGTCGGTAGTGAATGCGTTGTCGAAGCGATTGGTTGCAGTTGTTGATCGCGGTGGCGAACGGTTTAGTCAAGAATTTATTGACGGCGGAAAACCAAAAGCAAAGTTGTCAAAGATTGGTGCTTCACCAAACAAGTCAACAACCGGAACTACGGTTTCGTTCTGGCCAGACCCAACCATCTTTGCTTCCGAAGGTGTGGAGTTTGTTGCACGCACAGTTACCGAGCGTTTGCAAACGATGGCGTTTTTAAACAAAGACTTAGAAGTTGTATTTACAGATGAGCGCGCCGACAAAGTCCAAACCATCACGTATCAATACAAAGGTGGAATTGTTGACTTCGTAAAGCACCTCAATGCTTCACGCGAAGCATTGTTCACCAAGGTTGCCCACTATGAAGGCAGTGACGACGAGCAAACCGTAGACATCGCATTGCAGTGGAATACGGGTTATTACGAAGGTATTTACGGCTATGCCAACGGCATTTCCACCGTTGAAGGCGGCATGCACGTTGAAGGTTTCAAGACAGCACTCACCTCGGTGGTCAACAAGTACGCACGTGCCTCCAATGCGTTGAAAGAAAAAGAAGACAACCTCTTGGGCGAAGACATTCGCGAAGGCATCACTGCAATTGTTGCGGTAAAACTTCGCGAACCACAGTTCGAAGGTCAGACCAAAGCAAAGTTGGGCAACGTATCCATCCGTTCGTTCGTGCAAAAAGAAACCAATGCACGACTTGAAGAGTGGATGCAAGAAAATCCAACCGAAGCAAACCGCATTGTTAAAAAAGCAATTGCAGCAGCACAAGCTCGACTCGCTGCAAAGAATGCACGTAACGCAGTGCGTCGTAAAACCGCACTTGCAGGCGCCGGTATGCCGGACAAGTTGAAAGACTGCACCAGCACTGACGCAAGTGAAACCGAACTATTCATTGTTGAAGGTGACTCTGCAGGCGGTACCGCAGTAGATGCACGTGATCCACGCACGCAAGCAATTCTGCCAATTCGCGGAAAGATCTTGAACGTAGAGCGCGCACGCCTTGACAAAATGTTGAAGAACACCGAAATCCAAACGCTAATTACCGCAATTGGTGGTGGCATTGGTAACGAAGAATTCGATGCATCAAAGGCGCGCTATCACAAGGTGGTTATCTTGGCCGACGCCGACGTGGACGGCAGCCACATTCGTACGTTGTTGCTTACGTTCTTTTACCGTCAAATGAAGCCAATGGTTGAAAGC
>CANKUF010000119.1 GCA_947486675.1 Acidimicrobiaceae bacterium | reverse complement strand
GTGGGGCATTGGTTAGCCCGGGCGACTTCTATGGCGCAGGCGGCTCCAACAACGTGCGTGTTGCTGTGGTGCAACCCGATGCACGCATAGAGCTAATGGCTCAACGCCTCGGCGTCGCCTAATTATCTAAGAGACGTTTATAGACGACGGAGCACGGTGACGAGCTTGCCGTACACCGACACTTCGCCTTTTTCGAACACCATTGGTTTCATGGTTGAGTTCGAAGGCGTGAGCGTAACTTTTGCGCCACTCTTGGTAAACGTTTTAATGGTGGCTTCGTCACCAGGAATTCCTGCAATAACAATGTCACCATTATCTGCAGTTACTTGCTGACGGCACACCACGAAGTCGCCGTCCAAAATACCGGCGTCAATCATGGAGTTTCCGCGCACGCGCAACATAAACAATTCGCCGTCACCCGTGAAGTCCATAGGTAGGGGAACAAGTTCTTCTACGTTTTCTTGAGCAAGCACATTTACGCCTGCTGCAACATCACCAACGAGTGGAACGTGTTTCGTCGGCCTGCGCTCCATGGCAACACCACTTGATGCTTCGTAACGAACTTCAATTGCGCGTGGCTTCGTTGGGTCGCGGTGGAGGTAGCCAAGCTTTTGCAAGGTAGCCAAGTGGTTGTGCACGGTGGCTGAAGAAGACAGACCAACGGCCTCGCCAATTTCGCGAACCGAAGGCGGGTAGCCGCGTTCGCGCATGTTGGATTCGATGAAATCGAGGATGCCGCGCTGGCGGTCGGTGAGCTGGGTGTGGGCTGGCTGGGGGGCTGATGTCATGGCTCAATCGTACGGGTGTTCGCCCCCAGAGTCAAACACCTGTTCGGAGAACAAATGTTCGCCTAAATCCAACAACTACGAACACCCGTTCGCTATGGTGGAAGTACCAGATCGAAACCCCCATAAAACCCCTACAAACAAAGGAACTCATCATGGCCGCAACAATCCACTACCTGAACTCCCCACATCACCCAGCAGTCCGTTCGGCATACGTACGGGCAATGCCTCGCCCGGCTCAGGCCGTGTACCGCCGCCGCAGGGTCGGCGTGTTGGCCATTGCCGTGGCAATCGCCGCTATTGGCACCTTCGGCCTTAATGGCACCGAGGCCAACGCAAATCCAGCAATGGCTGGTCAGCAAACCGAGCCCAATTACGTGATTGCACAAAGTGGCGACACCCTCTGGGCCATTGCCAATCGCATTGCACCACAAGCCAATACATCAGACCTTGTCGACGAATTGGTGCGTATGAATGGCGACAGCATCAGTGTTGGTCAACGCGTCCTCATTCCGTAGTCGTTCGCATTGATATATGACAAGTAGTACTCTTTCGGAAGTGCATTGTCCGAGTTGTACACACGACGACACCAAAGTCATTGACTCACGGATGTCGGAAGAAGGCAGTGCAATTCGACGACGCCGCAGTTGCCCGCAGTGTGCATACCGCTTCACCACCTACGAGCGTTTGGAAGAAGTTCCGTTGCATGTGCTGAAGCGCAGCGGGGGCAAAGAGCCTTTCGATCGGGCCAAAATGATCGCCGGAGTTCAGGCCGCCGTGAAGGGTCGCCCTGTGGATGCCCTTGCCATTATTGACATGGCTGAACGCATTGAAGACAAATTGCGCCTCTTGGGTGGCGACGTCACCTCCAGCGATGTTGGTCACGCAGTGCTCGACGAACTTCGCATTGTGGACGAAGTTGCCTACATGCGTTTTGCAAGCGTGTACAAAAACTTTGATGATGCTTCAGACTTCAAACGCGAACTTGCGTTGTTGCAGAAGCATTCCACTGCGCGCGCGTAGTTTTTTAGCGCGTGTAGCGCAAAAACAAAAAGCCATCTTCTTCGCACACGTGTGCAAGTGTGTATCGCTTCAACACATCGGGTGCACCGTTTGTTAATCGCGGGCCATTTCCGCCCACCATGTTGGCGCTGATGGTCACGTTGATTTCGTCCACTAAATCGGCAGCGAGCATTGCGGCATTCAGTGTTGGTCCGCCTTCAAGCTGTGCGAAGTTTCCTTGTAACTGAGAAACTGCTTCAGCCAAATTCACTTCGGTGGTTCCCGCGCGAACACATTCAATGCCTGCAGGAGTAGATGCGGTTTCGGTAGTTATGAGGAAGCCAGAACCACTGGTAAACAACGGCTTTACTGCATCAATTTTGGCGCTGCGAGTAACTACGCCAACGCGTAATCCGGGCTTGCTTGGCGGGCCGTAATCGTCAATGGTCACGGTGCTTGAACCCACAATGATTACGTCGGCAAGTGCGCGAAGACCCAGCAGCACGGCCAGGTCGCCAGGGCTGCCAAGTGCGCGAGAGTTGCCTTCAACCACGGTGCTGCCGTCGATGCTGTGCACCATGCACATGCCAATTGTGGGGCGCGATTTTCCGCCACCAACATCTACTCGTGTGCGAGCAACGCCATACGCCTCGGCAACAGACAGCGAAGCCACTGGGTTGGGGAACAGGCGTTGCATTGCGTTCAGCATATGGCTGATGCCTATATGTATGGCACGATATGGCCATGCCTGAAACGCCAAATGAGCGCACCCATTACCGAACGTGTCCATTATGTGAAGCAACGTGCGGTTTGGAAATCACGGTGAAAGATGGAGCGGTGGCGCGCATTCGTGGCGATCGCAATGACGTATTTAGTAAAGGATTCATTTGCCCAAAGGGCAGCACGCTGAAGCAACTGCACGAAGACCCAGATCGTTTGCGCAAGCCGCTGGTGAAACGCAATGGCGTGCACGTTGAAGTGAGTTGGGCCGAAGCATGGCAAGAAGTTGATCGCGGCCTCATGGGCGTCATTAACAAGCATGGTCGCGGTGCAGTTGGCGCGTATTTAGGAAACCCAAACGCACACAACTTGGCTCCACTCATTTACAACCGCGTGTGGTTGCAAGCACTTGGTACCAAGCAGCGCTTCAGTGCTTCGTCGGTTGATCAAATTCCGAAGCAAGTGAGTTCGGGTTACATGTTTGGCACGCCGGCTTCCATTGCCATTCCCGATTTGGATCGCACGCAATACATATTGATGCTGGGTGCCAACCCATACGACTCGAATGGAAGCTTGTGCACGGCACCAGACTTCCCAGGTCGTCTTGAAGCAATGCGCGAGCGCGGTGGCAAGTTGGTAGTAGTCGACCCGCGCAAGAGCAAGACAGCAGAACATTGCGATGAATGGTTGGCCATCCGCCCAGGTGCCGACGCATTGTTTCTGGCTGCAATTGCCAACACCATTTTTGAAGAAGGCTTGGCCAACGTGGGCGATCACATTCGTCCGCATATTGCAGGGCTCGACGTATTGCCTGCAGCATTGAAACCATTTACTGCAACGGCAGTTGAAAAGGCAGTGGGCCTTGATGCGGCAACCATTACGCGCATTGCTCGCGAGTTTGCTGCTGCCGACAAAGCGCTGGTGTATGGCCGCATTGGCACGTGCACCGTCAGTTTTGGAACCACGGCAAGTTGGTTGGTCGATGTGGTGAACACCATTACAGGCAACCTCGACCGCGAAGGTGGCGTGATGTTCACCATGCCTGCTGCAGGCGGGCCAACAACGCGTGGTCAAAAGGGAACAGGCAAAGGATTCACAATTGGTCGCGGACACTCACGCGTGCGCAAGTTTCCTGAAGCACTTGGCGAATACCCCGTAAGCGTGTTGGCAGAAGAAATTGCCACACCAGGTGAAGGACAAATTAAAGCGCTCATTACTGCAGGTGGAAACCCTGTATTGTCTACGCCAAACACGCTTGCGCT
>CANKUF010000118.1 GCA_947486675.1 Acidimicrobiaceae bacterium | reverse complement strand
CTCGTAAATTTCACCGCGATACAAAAACATGACGACGTCGGCGTCTTGCTCAAGTGCTCCAGATTCGCGCAAGTCGGAAAGCGTTGGGCGCTTGTCTTGTCGGCTTTCCAAGCTTCGGCTCAACTGACTTAATGCGAGTACCGGAACATTAAATTCGCGTGCCAGTAATTTCAGTTTTCGACTGATTTCGCTCACTTCTAACTGGCGGTTTTCTGGACGTCCGTCGCCGCCCATCAATTGCAAGTAGTCAATAACAATGAGCGCGAGTCCGCCTTCGCGGCTGTACACACGGCGTGCTTTCGCGCGAATTTGACCAACTGTTGTTCCTGCGCTGTCATCAATGATGAGAGGAATATCGAGTCGGCCAACTGCGTGACCAATTTTGGTCCAATCTTTTGGTGTTGGTCGACCAGTACGAAACACCGTTCCGTCAACACGAGCTTCGCTCGCCAAAATACGTTGCGACAATTCGGCTTTACCCATTTCCAACGAGAAGAACAGCACGGGTTGGTTCAAATGTTGAGCAGCATGAACTGCAATACCCAATGCAAAGGCGCTCTTTCCCATTGCAGGTCGGGCACCCACAATGTTGAGTGTTCCTGGTTGCAAGCCGAGCAGCACTTTGTCTAAGTCGACATAACCCGTTGGCACACCGGTCATCACGTCGTTGTTGTTTGCTCGATCTTCAAGTTGATCAAAAGCCTTCTTAATTAAAACATCAAGTCGTTCAGAGCTGTCGCCAACGTTGCTCTCAGAAATATCAAAGATGCGGCTTTCTGCTTCATCGAGTGCACGTTCAACATCGTCTGGTTCGCCGTAACCAATTTCGGCAATATCGCCTGCTGCTCCAATGAGTCGGCGCAAGCGTGCAGTATCACGAACGATCTTTGCGTAACGCTCTGCACTCGAAACTGCAGGAGTTGCATTTTGCAATGCCAAGAGTTCTTCGAGTCCACCAATACCTTCAAGTAATTGGTGACGACGAAGCTCGTCGGCAACAGTGATGGGGTCTACTGGCTCGCCAGCGGTGTTAAGCGAACGAATGGCGTCAAAAATGTGACGGTGGGCTGGCTTGTAGAACTCGTCGGGATGAACTCCGCGTTCAACAGCAATGCCCACTGCTTCTCGTGAGAGCAACATTGCACCAAGCAATGATGCTTCGGCGTCAAGGTTGTGTGGCGGAACACGCTGCGCACCGCGAGAGCCAGACCGTGAATCGGTTCTATTCTCGCTTGTGTTCGACATGCAACTACCTTGCCCGTTGGGCCTTGTTGAGGGCTAGCGACACTTCCCTATTGTGCAACAACCGACAAATTCACCACACCGGTGATGCCCTCGAACAATGCAACGCTCACCTGGTGAGCACCCGTTGTGCGAATTGGCGTTTCGATGTTGACGACTTTGCGGTCGAGAACGACAGATGTCTGATCTTTCACTGCAGCAACAATGTCGTTTGCAGTAACTGATCCGAACAAACGACCTTCAGCGCCTGCCTTTGCCTTCACCGTAATGGTGTGCTTAGCGAGCTCTGCAGAAATAGCGAATGCTGAATCACGATCGGCTGCTTCACGCAAATCGCGAGCGCGACGCATGGAGTTTGCCTGAGTTACTGCGCCGTCGGTGGCAAGTATTGCCAAACCGCCAGGAAGCAAGAGGTTGCGTGCGTGTCCTGAAGACACGGTCACGATGTCGCCGCGACGGCCGAGGCCATTGACGTCTTTGCGAAGCAAGACTTTCATGATTTATGCCTCCTCTGTTGTTGCATCGACAACCGCAATTTCGTCAGCAAGCGGTGCCACTACGGCTGCTTCGATGACGTCTTTGTAGGTGTCTGCCAATGATTCTGACGAGTCTTTGTCACGTGAGCGGCGTGGACGATCGTTGTATGAACCGTCTTCTTCACCACGTCGTGGTGCTCGTGCCGAAGCAACGCGCTTCGTGTATGGCAACAAGGCCATTTCGCGAGCGTTCTTCACTGCAAGAGCAACGTCACGTTGCTGCTGCACGGTGTTTCCGTTCATGCGGCGTGCGCGCAACTTTGAACGATCCGACATGAAGCGTTGCAACAAGTTGACGTCCTTGTAGTCAATGAAGCCAACTTTTTCGGCGTGCAACACATTTGGGCGCTTCTTGTATTTGCGCATCGCCGCTTTGGCTGCGCGCTCTTTATTCTTTTTACTGGTCATGGTGTGTTTCCTTTATGCGATGAGTGATGTTCGAGTGGTGAGTGTTTCAGAATGGTTCTTCGCCGCTGTCAAACGGGTTTGATTCGCCAACTGGACTTGCGCCACCCTTGGCTGCTCCCTGACCGTCGGTGCGCGGAGTGCGCTCAACTTGGGCTGTTGCCCAACGAAGGCTTGGTCCGAGTTCGTCAGCGATGACGTCAATTGCCGTGCGCTTGTCGCCTTCACGAGTGGTGTACTCGCGCTGCTCAAGACGGCCGGTGACCACAACGCGAGCACCCTTGGTCAGTGACGCTGCTGCGTTTTCTCCAAGTTGGCCCCATGCGGTGACATTGAAATATGACGTTTGTTCCTGCCACTCGCCATTGACCTGATAGCGACGACCAACGGCAATACCGAATGATGCGACGCCACGACCGGAAGTGGTGAAACGAAGTTCTGGATCGCGGGTGAGATTTCCCACGAGTGTGATGGTGTTATCTGCCATGAAGGGCTCCTAGTTAATGAATGAGTAAATGGAGATCAGGCTTTAGCAGCGATCATGCCGCGGCTAGCTGCTTCCTGATCTGGCAAACGGAGAAGTTTGTGGCGGAGTACATCGTCCGCGAGCTTCAGTGTGCGCTCAACTTCGTCGAGTGCGCCACCTGGGGCTAAGAGGTTGAACACCGCGTAGTACCCCTCTGATTGCTTATTGATTGGATACGCAAGACGACGCTTGCCCCACCAATCAGGTGTGCCGTGAACAGACCCGCCGGCAGTAGAAACTGCTTTGGAGATCGTGTTAATCCAGGCATGAGCAGCCGACTCTTCGGACGCACCACTCATAATGACCATTAATTCATATGCACGCATAAACGTGTTAACTCCCTTCGGATCCAGCCGAAGCTGGAGCCCCCGAGGGGGCAGGGTGGATAAGGACTCTGGATCGTATCGGCACAAACGGATCGTGCCACACCCGTGTCACGGGGTGCCGTGAAACCTTGGTACTACCTAGTGACGCGACTGTTTTCTGCGCACAGGCTCGTGTTCGGGAAGCGTTGACGGCTCCATGAGAGGCAGCGAGCGCAGCAGGTGATGCCACTTGCATGACCTACATGCTTCAACAACATACGCCGTATATAGCGAGTCAAAATTTTGTGCATGTACTGCTTCGCGTTGAGCAAGTTGTCGAAATTCTTCCAATTCATGAGGACGCGTAATGCATCTGCCGTGGTGAGGAAGTCGCGGGCCAAACACATACGTCACCAACACCACATTGTCCTCTTGACAAATTGGGCAACGCACCTGTGTTTCGTCGCCAAAGTTTCGTGCTGCACGCATGAGATCTGGGTGCGCATCACACACTTGATCGCGCCGTAATCTGCCCCGTCGAAATTCGTTAATGACTACTCGGCGACTGAGACGATGATCAATGACACCGCCGATGGTTTCTCCATCGTCTCCAGTGATGCTGAGCGCACTCAACCAACCGACGCGACGACGCATGAACATGTCAGCGAACGATAGTCCAAATCATTTCGTTTGACTCTTCCACCATTCATCAAGTCGACGCCGAATTTCGTCGTCACCAAGTACACCGTCTTCAAGTCTGATCTCCATGAGGAACTCCA
>CANKUF010000117.1 GCA_947486675.1 Acidimicrobiaceae bacterium | reverse complement strand
AATTCAGTTCCTACGTCCGAGCGCTTCAGCGTCAGTTCAACAACAGTCTGTAGCCAACCCATCGGCGTCCCAGTGTCGTGTCGCTCAATGTCGCTCACTACCCCATCCACCGTTCCCGCATTCGCACCAATGAGCAGCGCATCAGTTAACTGAATCTCGCCACTTGGCGCTGGTGCAAGTGTCTCAAGAATGTCGAACATGTCGGGTGCAAGAACGTAGCGACCAATAATGATGATGTCGCTTGGCGCATCTTCTACTTTCGGTTTTTCGACAACACCAGTGATGGTGACTTCACCTTGCGCACCTGTTGTTCCAGTAGTCGTGATTACGCCATAGGCACTCACTTCATCTTTCGGCACGCGCTTTAATCCAACAATTGTCTTGCCTGTTGAGTTGTGCATCTGCGCCATCTGCAATAACAGCGAAGAGTCGCCCATAATTTCATCTGGCAGCAACAACGCAAACGCTTCGTCGCCCACTGCCTTGCGCGCACACGACACCGCGTGACCAAGGCCGCGCGGTTTGTCTTGGTATGCAATGCTCACGCGAACATCGGTGCCAATGCGTGCCAATCTGTCGGCCAGGTCGTCGCGTCCGCTTTTGCGAACTCGGTCAACCGTGTCTTGCGAAGGCTTCAGGTACTCCTCAATGCCCGGCTTGGCCACATTCGATACCACCACAATGTGTTCAACGCCCGCGCCAATTGCCTCATCCATCACCAATTGCAAAGCCGGCGTATCGAAAATGGGCATCAGCTCCTTGGGCACCGCTTTGGTGGCTGGAAGGAATCTGGTGCCTAGTCCAGCGGCAGGAATAACAGCGGTGCGCATAGCCATACCTGCATCCTAGAATTACTGGTCTTATGCCAACGTATGTCTACAAATTCATTGACTCTGGCGAGACCATTGAAGTGCAGCAGGCATTTTCTGACGATCCACTCACCGAAATTGCCCATCCAACTGATGGCGTGGTCAAACCGGTGAAAAAGGTGTTTACGCCTGTTGGTGTGTCGTTTAAGGGCGGTGGCTTCTACAAGACCGATTCGGGATCTTCCTCGAAGTCGTCCAGCAGTTCTGCAACACCGAGCGCAACACCAGCTGCCCCTGCGGCGCCGGCCGCTCCTTCAACACCTTCAGCCGACTAAGACTTCCCTTCGCCGCATGCGGCGAACACATCGGTGCATGAAAGAAGTCTTCAAGCGTCTGCAGCCAATTCTTCGTTTCGCCGAACGCGTGAACCGAGAGTTGTGCCGCAATCGACAACGACAAGTCGCGGTTATTTCTGTCCTCGCGGTTATCGCTGCACTGGTCTACGCGTTATCGGTTTCTCAACTGCATCAACAACGAAATGCGTTCGGAAACTATGTGCTCGTGCACATCGCCTCCACCAACATTTCTGCTGGCGAACCAATTACACAGCAAAACACCAAAACGTTCACTATGCCCACGCAGTTTGTTCTGCCGTCTACACGCACATCTCTTCCGTCACCACTTACGGCTACAAGCGACATTGGCAAAGGCGACGTCATCAGTTTGCAAAACACTGTGGCTGTTGGCGAAGGCGCTGCTGTTCCAGCCGGCATGAGGGCCGTGTCGATTGTGCCTCGTGTTGCAATGCCCGCTTTAGCGCCTGGCACGTTTGTCGACATTATTGCCAATGGCCAAATTATTGCTGCACACGGAATTGTGTTGTCAACACTTGAAAACAATGTAGGTGTAGTTGTTGCGGTACCCGAGTTGTCGGCACCCGCAGTCGCCAGTGCGGCAGCTATTGGTGAAGCGGCGCTCGTAATTTCAAATTAACGAAACGACGTTGCGAGTATTGAAAGCACACTGATACCAACAACAAAGCGGTACATCACAAACGGTGTAAAGCTTCGTGAGCGAAGCAACCGAATCATTCCCCACATTGCAATCCAGCCAGAAATTCCAGCCGAAATGATTCCCACAATCATGGGGACAAGCAGACCATCTGGAATACCGTCGCTTGCCAGTTTCGTAAGTTTCAGCAACACTGCCCCGCCAATTACCGGCACGCTCATCAAGAAGCTCACACGAGCGGCAGCATCGCGCGAAAAACCAAATTTGCGTGCAGCAGTGATGGTAATTCCCGAACGTGACGTACCTGGATTGAGCGCAAGTACCTGAGCCGCACCAATGAGCAATGCATCGCGCTTGGAAAAACTGTCCAGATCGCGTGTTCCCGTTTGTCTGTCAGCCCATACCAACACCACTCCGAACAGCATGAGAGAAATGGCAATGAGGGCTGGTGTACCGAGCTTTTCTGTAATCCAGTTCTCGGCAAGAGCACCGGCGATACCTGCTGGCACCGCAGACAGAACAAACAACCATGCACGTCGCCCGATGGTTTTATTCGCCTTCTTTGGCGCAACCACAACCTTTATTCCTTCACGTACATAGGGAATCAAATCTGCTCGCAGGTAGAACAACACCGCAACCAAAGTTCCCAAGTGCAGCGCAGCATCAAATGCCCGCTGAATCTCTATGTCGTTGAAGTCGTTCCACCCAAACAGCCACGGGGCAAGGATGAGGTGCCCGCTTGAAGAAATGGGCAAGAACTCGGTAAGGCCCTGCACCAGCCCCAACACGATTGCGTGGAAAATTGACACCCCTCATGCTTACACCAGATTTATGAGTGCTCGGGGTTATCGTTGCATATCTGCAACACGGAGCCACTCGCCATGGAACTTGAAATTGAACTCACCGAGAACCTGGTTGCACCAAGCCTTACCACCCAGCCAAATGGCCGAATCAGGCTCACCTTTCACTGGAGCGACGAGATACGGCGAGTTCTTGACCTCGTCACCCACCCACAACGCAGCGATGTTAAGGACGGATTTATAGAACTGTGGTCATGCGATGAATCAGCTCGCATCTTTGAGCAGATAAACGAAACGACAGTGCTAATTCGCTCCAAACAACGCGATTAGTCGAATTGAATACCAAGTGCGGTAAGCACCTCTAACGGTGAAGCATGCAAGCCGTTGCATAACTTAGGAAGCAGATCGATGGAAGGCCGTGTTTCGAATGCGAAATAGCGATAGAGATTTCCACGATTCAGATCGCATGCCTCGGCAACAGCCTGAAGACTGGAATATTCAAATTCATCCATTTTTTTATACAGCCAGTCAAGGCCGACAACTTTGGTACTTTTTGCCACTTCAATAAAATAGCAAATGGGTGAACGGGGTTATGTACCACTCATAGTCACGTCCCGAATTACCAGCGACATGCCGTGTGCTCGGGATGGCAGCCAGTCGACATCTGCGCCAATAGCCACAATGTCGAGCAGCATACGTTGCAACGTGCTGGCAATTGTGAACTCTCTTACTGGTGCACCAATGGTTCCATTGCTAATCAGCATTCCCGAGGCACCGGTTGAAAAGTCCCCAGAAACGGGGTTAACCCCGCTGTGCAGACCCGACACCATCTGAATGAGCACGCCATCATCAACACTGGCAATCAGTTCTTCTTGAGTTTGCGTTCCTGGCACCAACTGCATTGCCAGGCAACCAACGCCAGGTGAACCGGCAAACCCGCCTCGCGTGGCGTTACCCGTGCTTACCGTGTTCATGCGTCGAGCGCTGTATGAAGAATGCACGAACTTTTTGAGTACGCCATTTTCAATTAACACATTGCGACGTGCAGCAAGACCTTCGCCGTCAATATCGGTTGCGGTGTAGGCCAATGGGTTTGTTGGGTCGTCCACCAGCGTGAAGCGTGGGTCGGCAACTTGATCGCCCATGCGTTCAGCAAAAAAGCTTCTGCCCTTGGCCACGTTTTCACCATTCAATGTGCTGGACAAAATGCTGATGAACTGCGAAGT
>CANKUF010000116.1 GCA_947486675.1 Acidimicrobiaceae bacterium | reverse complement strand
GGTTTGCGCAACAAGCTTGAATCGTGCCGATGTGTTGCAGCGCATGGGTTTCTACCCAGACCCGTTTCCTGGCGAACACGAAGTGCCTGGAATGGAGTTTTCTGGTCGCATTTCAGCGATAGGCGCGCGAGTGCGCACGTGGAAGATTGGCGACGAAGTAATGGGAATTGTGAGTGGCGGTGCATATGCAGAACAACTCGTTGTGCATGAGCGACAAGCCATACGAATTCCTCGTGGAGTTTCACTTGCCGATGCCGCCGCTATCCCGGAGGTATTTATCACTGCGTGGGACGCATTAGTTGTGCAAGGTGGTCTCACCAGCGGGCGTTGGGCATTGGTGCATGCAGGGGCTTCGGGTGTTGGAACAGCGGCAGTGCAAATTTGTAAAGCCATTGGCGCGCATGTCATTGCGACTTGTTCTACCGGCAAGGTTGCGGCGGTGAAGGCGCTTGGTGCTGATGTAGTTGTCGACTATTCATCTGCAGATTTTGTTGAGGCAGTGAAGCAAGCAACCGGTGGCCGCGGAGTCGATGTGGTGTTGTGCGTTATCGGTGGCGATTATTTGGATCGCAACGTTGCATCACTTGCGCAAAAAGGGCACATTGTTCAGGTTGGGGTTATGGGTGGCGGAAATATGCCATTCAACCTTGCAGCGCTCATGCCAAAGCGTGCAAAACTCTCCGGAACGGTGTTGCGTGCTCGTCCAATTGAGGAAAAGATTGCGATCAGTCAGCGATTTGCTGCCGAAGTAATTCCAATGTTCGAATCGGGAAGATTGCAACCAGTTATCGACTGCAGGTACTCATTCGCCGATATTGCGCATGCCCACATTCATATGGGTGCGAACGCAAACACGGGCAAAATCGTGATCGATATTGGCGCCTAAAGCGCAGACGACTTAGCGCTTTTGTAGTTCGGTGTACGAACGTTCGTCTTGGCCGGTGTACCACTGGCGAGGACGACTGATCTTTTGTTCTTTATCGCCGAGCAGTTCAACCATGTGTGCAAGCCAGCCCACGGTGCGTGGAATGGCAAATAGCACCGTGAACATTTCTTCAGGGAAACCAAGGGCTTGATAGATGAGACCCGAATAGAAGTCAACATTTGGGTACAACTTGCGTGAGATGAAGTATTCATCCTTCAGCGCTGTTTCTTCAAGTTTGAGAGCAATTTCAAGCAACGGATTCATTCCCGTTACCTCAAATACTTCATAGGCAGTCTTCTTAATGATGACCGCGCGTGGATCGAAGTTCTTGTACACACGGTGCCCGAAGCCCATGAGCTTTTCTTCACCATTTTTTACACGTTCAATGAATGCTGGAACATTGGCGACGCTGCCAATCTCGGTGAGCATGTGAATGACTGCTTCGTTAGCACCGCCGTGCAGTGGTCCAAAGAGGGCAGCGGCAGCAGCAGATGTTGCAGAATATGGGTCGGAGTTGGCACTTGCAACAACACGCATGGTGGTGGTGCCACAGTTCTGCTCGTGGTCCGCGTGCAGGATGAACAGCACGTCCATTGCGCGGGCAAGCGTTGGGTTCACTTCGTAGTCGTCACCAATGCGATACATCATGTTCAAGAAGTTGTGCGCGTACGACAACGAGTTGTTGGGAAGCACGAACGGTAGGCCGGCAGAGAATCGGTAGGTCATTGCAGCAATGGTTGGAACTTTGGCAATTAGCCGAAGAATTTGCTTGTTGAGGATTTCTGGATTGAAAATATCGCGGGCATCATCGTAGAAAGTTCCAAGTGCGGCGACTGCAGAAATGAACATTCCCATTGGGTGCGCGTCGTAGTGGAATCCGTCCACGAAACGCTTGCGCATGTTTTCGTGAATCATGGTGTGATGCGTGATGTCGTAGTTCCATTGCGCAAGTTCTTCAGTGTTTGGAAGTTCGCCGTTAAGCAACAAATATGCAACTTCGGTGAAGGTCGACTTGGCGGCAAGATCTTCAATTGGGTATCCGCGGTAGCGCAGCACTCCCTTTTCGCCGTCTAAATAGGTGATTGCAGATTGACACGCTGCAGTTGACAAAAACGCAGGGTCGTACATTCGCAATTCTGGGTCTAGTTCGCGCAGCGCAGACGACGCAAATACCGAGTCAGTAACCGGAACAGTAACTTTCTTGCCTGTTCGGTCATCAATGATGGTGATTGTTTCAGCCATCGTGATTCCCTTCTTATCGTGTTAGGGAGCTTCCTCTCCCTGGCATCAAGTGTAGAGGGGAAGGCTTTACAAAGGTGTGTTGTCGTGCTTGCGAGGCATCAGGCGCTCGCGTTTGTCACGCAACATGGCAAAAGCAGAGGAAATTTCACGTCGTGTTTCCTCGGGGTTAATAACCGCGTCAACATAGCCACGCTCGGCTGCGATGTACGGATTGAGCAGGCGTTCGGAGTAGTCGGCTTCGAACACCGCGCGTTCTTCGGGGGTAGCACGGCGTTGCAAGATGGCTGCTGCTTGACCAGCGCCCATCACGGCCAGTTCTGCTGTTGGCCAAGCGAGACAAAGGTCATTTCCCATGGTTTTGGAATCCATCACGATGTACGCACCGCCATAACTCTTGCGCAAAATAATGCATACCCGTGGAACCGTTGCGCGAGCATAAGCAAATACCAATTGTCCACCGTGGCGGATCATGCCTCTCCACTCCAAGTCTTTGCCCGGATAAAAACCAGGCGTGTCGACAAGCGTGAGCAATGGAATGTTGAATGCGTCGCAGAACGAGACAAATCGGGCTGCTTTTTGTGAAGCGGGAATGTCAAGAGTGCCAGCGAGCACCATTGGCTGGTTGGCTACGACACCAACTGATTCGCCGTCGATGGTGATAAATGCGGTGATGACATTTGACGCCCATCGTTCACGAACTTCAAAAAGATAGTCGTCATCGGCAATTGATCGAATCACTTTGCGAACGTCATAACTTCCGGTCGTTGACTCGGGAATGAGTGCACCGGCCTCTGGTGTTAATCGGTCGGATGGGTCTGCGGTTGCAACATGTGGTGCAAGCTCATCAACGTTGTTTGGAATAAAGGTGAGCAATTGCTCCAGCACTTCCACTGCCGCGGCAATATCAGCAACCACCAAACTTGCAACTCCGCTTTGCTTTGCATGCGCGTCGGTGCCGCCAAGGTCTTCGTTACTAATTGCAATTCCAGTGAATTCTGCAACCATGGTTGGTCCGGAGACAAATGCGTACGAATCTGCAGTCATGATGACGAAGTCACTGAGACCGATGAGTAGTGCAGGTCCTGAAACTGCAGGCCCGGTCACAATGGTGAAGGTGGGAATGACTCCCGAGCAATTGGCGATTGCACGTGCAGCTTGGCCCCAGCCATGCAGTGCTGCAATGCCTTCAAGAATGTCTGCCCCAGAAGAAGCCATTGCAAGTACGAGTGGAATTCTTTGATTCAGCGCAATGGTCGCAGCGTTAGCAATTACCCCAGAAGCTTCAGCGGAAAGCGCACCACGGTGGTACTCGGCATCGATGTCGACCCACACCACATGACGACCAGCGGTTTCAAGAAAACGAACCTCAGCTGATGCCGCACCTTTCACCGCATGCTGTAATTGCACGCCTGATGAAAGAGCGGACACGGTCGACACGACTAGAGATTAGTGCTCACACCAGGTTGCCGTCCGCCCGACTTGGCAATGACAGATTTGGTGATGTCGAGTGCGGCGCGCGTGGGTTTGTTTGGCAGGGGTCGCTTTCGCGAAGCCCAGCCAACGATTCGTGGAGGAAGTTCGGGAATTGCGACACGTGAATAGTCGCCTTTTAGCCAACCGGGAATAGCCGTAGCAGGAACAATTGCGGCCCCAAACCCTTCGAATGCCAAAGACGCAAGCAAGCGGACACCGTCAATTTCTGC
>CANKUF010000115.1 GCA_947486675.1 Acidimicrobiaceae bacterium | reverse complement strand
CTGCGAGTAACAAAGATTCGTACATTCGATGGAGATCTCATCAGCATTGCTAATGGCCAGTTACGCCAAAACGTGAACATGTCGCGCGACTGGTCGCGCGTTCTCGTGACAGTTCCTCTGCCACGTGAAAGCGATATTGAAAAGGAAATCATTCGCATTGACCGTGTTTGTGCGGAGATGGCTCGTGATCCAAAGTTTGCGGAAATGTTGATCGAAGTGCCTAGCGTGCAAGGCGTAGATAACTTGGGTGAAGCCGATGTTGAAGTACGTGTTGCGGGACGTTCGCTTCCTGTTCAGCAATGGAAGGTTGAGCGTGAACTACGCCGTCGTATTGCCGCAGAGCTTCGCAGCACCTATGCGGCAATCAAGGTGAGCGGAGGGGTGACGGCATGAAATTACGTCGACCACGCAATTCAACTCTGTTTTCAATTCTGGTTTTCTTGGTGTCGTTCGGATTCTGGCTTGGTCAACCTCAGCCAGTGAAAAATTATTCGTATGTCACTATTCCAGAATTGAGTTCAACGACCACGGTCCCTGCTGTTGTAGAAACAACAGTTGTTGAAACAACTGTTCCAACGGAAACAACTATTGATCCAACGGAAATTACGGTGCCAACCGAAACAACTGTTCTTCCGTAGCGAAGAACTATTTCGTATCGACTACTAAGAACGCTTCGGCGGTTCTTCCCGCAGGCAATCCACCAGCTTGAGCAATTTGCTCACCCCACCCGCGCATTCGCACAGGTAGTTCTGCTGGTTCTTGATGCTGACTTGCATGACACAGCAACGCTTCAATCTTCTTATCAATCATGTCCGTGGTATCGACGAAATGTTTTGGGTTCGGTCCAGCCATGATCCAAGTTTCGGGCACGCTGTGTGGCGCGAGTCCGCGCTCGCTCAGCAACTCTGGAAACGCAAATTCATTTCGTGCATCTGGGTACACGGCGCACAGTGCTGCTTCACCGGTTGCAAGGTGATCAGGGTGTGATGCGTAGATGCGGTCGTATCGACGCTCAGCGGATTGAGTAAGCACGCGGTCAGGTTTCACCATGCGAATGACGGCACTGATTTCGCGACGCAGGTTCAGATCGGGAATGACTGCTCCATCAGGGAACCCCAGCCAGTGCAGTTCGGTAACGCCAAGAATGTTGGCTGCTGCAGTTTGCTCGCGTCGGCGAATACGTGCCATTTCGTCGCGAGTAATGGTGTTGTCAGAACCACCAGCTTGTCCATCGGTAACGAGGCAGTACACCACTTCATGACCTTCAGAAACCCACGTGGCTACTGTTCCGCCGGCACCGAAGTCGACATCGTCCGGGTGTGCGGTGATGACAAGAATTTTCATATTTCACACTGTACGAGGAGGTAAGAGTTTTCACGTAATTCACCTCGTCGTAATCCCGCATTTTCAGTCAATCCATATTCCGGTATTCGGATAGAGCCATGACTTACATCGTTGCGTTTATGGTCTGGCCAACAGTTTCGGTTATTTACTCAACCGCCCGTTCTATTCGTTCTAATCGAACAATTACGCAGCAGCTACAGGTTTTTTCGCAAACTCTCGCCAAATAGAGGGATGCAGACTGGACGACGTATCGTCGTCTGACTTCCCATCATTGATTACCGCGAAGACGATAGACATTGCAGCGAAACCGGTTGAAACACAGGCTAAGACCGTTGCAAAACCAAACATTCCGCTTAGCCCAATTCCTGCGATTGCACCAATGATGAATGCCAGGTTGTACAACATGTCGTATGCAGCAAAGACATGACCGATATTCGATTTTGAAACGTTTGCCTGAATCGTTGCATCGGAGCGCACTCGAAGATTTTGAAATAAAAATGATGCAGCAGCAATTGAGAGCAACCCAATTCGAGGGGTAGCTGCAATGCATGAAACCAGCGTTACCGCAGATGAAACAGAGAAGGCAATGACCGTAATTGATCTACGTGGAAAGTGTTCTGAAACCCATTCGGCGGTGAGTGATCCGCAGAAAGCGCCAGCAGCCGAGAAGCCCAATACCGCTACGTATCCCGTGGTATTCAATCCATATGCGGAATCAACCAGTAATGCAATGCTGGCAATACAGATTCCCAAAATCAATCGATGACTCGCAGTTGCAAACATTGCAAACTTCGTCTTTGGTTGCATTAATTGGCGAAACATCGGAATCAGGTGTCCACGCGACCTTCGCTTTTCACCAATTCCCAAGTCAATGGATATGCGACCGAATAAGCATGCGGCAAGAGATTGTCCCAAGACCGCAATCGATAACGCAATCACCGAGTTACCTGCAAGCACCATGCCGATGCCGGCGCCAGTTGAACCGGCAAGTACACCAACAATGAGCGAGGTTGAATCTGCGGCCACTAGTTCGTGCTTGCGAACGAGTCGGGGGAATGATGTTGCTCTGGCGGTGTACAGAATTCTGGTGAGCCCAAGCAGCACTCCAAACACGATGTATCCAACGACGCGAAATTGACTATTTGTGGCAAGTAACGCGACTGCAGTAATCAGCGCTCGTAGTAGATGACCGCGCTGAAGCAGTGACTTGCGATTAAAACGGTCTGCGAGATGTCCTGCTATCGGACTCACAACAATGAGAGGAATTGCACTAATCAGAAGTGTCCAGGCCATGGCCGACAGAGATGGCCCCTTATTGAATGAGAAAACAAGCAATTCAGCAAGGGTGAACGATGTCAGTGCATCGGATGTCTGTGAAACAAATTGACCCGAAATCGCAAAGCGAAAGCTTGGGTACGAAAAGAGATCGCGTCGTCGAACATGAACCGCCGAGGATGTTCGTCGAAAACGAATCACATATTCATTGTGACATTTGATTCATGTTTGCAATCAAGTTTCACCTTAATAACAACTGAACAGTTGATAACATCTTGATTGACGTGAGAAAATTGCTAGCAACACTCCTGCAAGTGCGACTTGCGGTTGCGGTGATTGCGGTACTCGGGCTTGCTTTTGTAGGCGTGGGAATCCTTATTGGAATGCCGCCTTTTGCATACATCGTCATCGGGTTGCTCATTGGCTTGCCAACGGTGATGTATGTGCATAAGCCTCGGGAAAATGCCATAACCAATGCGAAGGCATTGACTTTTTTCTTCGGAGCAACCTTGGCATCGTTACTGATTATCCAGTTGATTCCGTATGGCAAAGACCACTCAAACCCGCCTGTAAACGGTGAGCCTGCGTGGTCCTCGCCTCGCACACGCGAACTGATGGTGAACGCGTGCTTCGGGTGCCATTCGAACTCTGTCGAGTATCCGGCGTATGCGTCTGTTGCGCCTATTTCCTGGACGGTCCAAAGTCATATTGATGAGGGTCGCGAAAAAGTGAATTATCAAGAATGGAATTCAAATCAGCGAGAGGCCGAAGAAACAATCGAAGCAATTAGGGAGGGCTCAATGCCGCCTAGTTATTACACCATGTTTGGCATGCATCCCGAGGCAAAGTTGACTGATGCTGAAATTTCAGAACTTATTGCAGGATTACTTGCAACTCCAGGGTTCTCTGAGGGCGACGGGGAATAGGTTTTGACAGTAAATTAAAGGCTTCAACAAATACGTCAGGAGCCATCATGTCAACCATCAATCTCACAGTCGAAACGTTTGAAGAAACGGTGATGGCAGACGGAATTACGTTGGTGGATTTCTGGGCCGAGTGGTGTGGACCGTGCAAAATGTTTGGTCCTATTTTCGAAAAAGCTGCCGAAGCAAACGCTGACATTCGTTTTGCAAAAGTTGATACTGAAAACAATCAGGAACTTGCAGGTGGAATGGGCATTCAGTCAATTCCGACCATCATGGCGTTTCGCGATGGCGTAATGCTGTTTAGCCAGCCAGGCGCAATGCCTGCAGCTTGTCTGGATCA
>CANKUF010000114.1 GCA_947486675.1 Acidimicrobiaceae bacterium | reverse complement strand
TGGAAATGGAAGAGTCGGGAGTGTTCGAAAAGGCCGCTCTCGTGTTCGGCCAAATGGACGAACCACCTGGAGTTCGACTTCGTGTTGCTCTTTCGGCCCTCACCATGGCCGAGTATTTCCGCGACGTGCGCAACCAAGACGTGTTGTTGTTTGTAGACAACATTTTCCGTTACGTACAGGCTGGTTCAGAAGTATCAACCCTTCTCGGACGTATGCCTTCAGCCGTGGGTTACCAGCCAACGCTTGCTGACGAAATGGGTCAGTTGCAGGAGCGCATTACCTCAACACGTGGTCGTTCGATCACTTCGTTGCAGGCTGTGTACGTACCTGCCGACGACTACACCGACCCAGCACCGTTCACCACCTTTACGTTCTTGGATGCAACCACCGAGTTGTCACGCCAAATCGCATCGCTTGGTATTTACCCAGCAGTGGACCCACTTGCTTCAACGTCGACAATTTTGTCGCCAGAAGTTGTTGGAGATCGTCACTATGCAACTGCTCGTAAGGTGCAGGAAATTTTGCAGCGCTACAAGGAACTGCAAGACATCATCGCCATCTTGGGTCTCGACGAACTTTCAGAAGAAGACCGCCTCACCGTTTCGCGTGCTCGCAAAGTACAGCGATTCTTGTCGCAGCCGTTCTTCGTTGCTGAAGTGTTCACCGGTTTGAAGGGTGAATACGTCAAGACTGATGAGACCGTAGAAAGCTTCGAAGCAATCATTAAGGGTGACTTGGACGAAATTCCAGAGCAGGCCTTCTTGAACGTTGGTGGCGTAGACCAAGTGCTCGCAAAGGCGAAGTCACTGCAGGAGAACGCTTCATAATGGCTTCTACTGGTGCTCTTCGCGTAGAGGTGGTTTCACCTGAGCGCGTGCTGTTTTCTGGTGAGGCCAAACAGGTCATCACCCGCACGCTCGATGGCGGTGAAATCGCATTCTTGCCAGGGCACATTTCGTTCCTTGGAGCACTAACAGAAAACCACACGCGTATCTACTTGTCAGACGGCAATGTGCAAGACCTCGCAGTGCACGGTGGTTTCGTAGAGGTTGCACCAGACCACGTCACGATTCTTTCTGACTCTGCAGAACTTGCAGAGTCAATTGACATCAAGCGTGCTCGTGCTGCACTAGAACGCGCCGAGGCTGCAAGCCGTGGCGATCATGATGCAACCGTCGAATCTGCATTGCGCCGTGCGCATGCACGATTGTCCGCTGCTGGCGGCCTCACCGAGACGCGTGCCGCGCACTAACTATCCATTTACGCAAGCACTCATTACGGGTGCTTCAAGCGGCATCGGCGAACAGATGGCGCACATGTTGGGTAAAGCAGGAGTACCAATGGTGCTTGTTGCTCGTCGTGGTGACCGCCTACAAACCATTGCCGATCAATACAAAAATGTTGAAGTGTTGACAGCCGATTTGTTAACAACTGATGGCGTGGCAGCAGTAGAAGCGCGCTTGCGCGACACCACGAAGCCACCAGTTGATTTTGTGGTTAACAATGCTGGCTTTGGAACTTCAGGGCCGATGCATCGCATTGACCCAAATCGTTTAGCAAATGAAGTACAACTGAACGTTGTTGCGCTCATGCGTATTACCAGTGCTGCAGTAAACCTCATGTTGCCGCGCGGTCGCGGGTACATCTTGAATGTGTCCAGCGTTGCCAGCTTCCAGGCGCAGCCCGGACTCGCTGTGTATTCAGCAACAAAAGCATTTGTCACCAGTTTCACCGAAGCGGTGCACCAAGAACTGGCAAACACTGGCATTCGCATTACTGCATTGTGCCCGGGCCTTACCAAAACTGAATTTCAATCGGTATCAAATACCAGCAAATACGAAAGCAAGTTCCCTGCAGTTGCATGGACCTCGGTGAAGCTGGTTGCACGCACAGGAATTAATGGCGTCATTAAGGGCAAGCCAATTGTGGTGCCAGGAATTTTGTATAAGACGTTGGTCGGGATTACCGATGTGTTGCCACGCAGTGTGGGCCGTTGGTTTATCGGCCTATTTATGCGCCGCTAACCAGCGCTTATTTGCTGTCGGTTGACGAGTATGCCGCGAGGCGATCGTGGCGATGATGCGTGTCGATGTAACGGATGGTTCCGCTGCGACTGCGCATGACCAAGCTGTGGCTACGAGCGCCGTAGGCGTCGTAACGCACGCCACGCAAGAGTTCGCCATCGGTAACACCAGTTGCAGCAAAGAAGATGTCTTCGCCGCTAATGAGGTCGTCGGTGGTGAGCACCTTGTTGAGGTCGTATCCAGCAGCTTCGGCGGCCTTGCGCTCTGCATCGTCACGTGCATGCAGGCGACCAATGATTTCGCCGCCCATTGCCTTCAATGCGGCTGCTGCCACAACGCCTTCTGGGGTTCCACCAATGCCGAACAAAATGTCGACGCCCACTTCAGGTGAAGCGGCTGCGATTGCAGCAAAAATGTCGCCGTCGGAAATAAGACGAATGCGTGCACCGGTTGAACGAACCTCAGCAATGAGGTCGTTGTGTCGGTCGCGCTCAAGAATCATGACGGTAAGTTCGCTCACGAGCTTCTTCGTTGCGCGTGCAACTTCTTGCAAGTTTTTCGTTGGCGACCAATCGAGGTCTACTGCGTGCGCTGCTTCAGGACCAACAGCAATTTTGTCCATGTACACACATGGTCCCGGGTTAAACATGGAACCACGCTCTGAAACCGCAATAACCGAAAGTGCGTTTCCGCGACCAAGAGATGTGAGGGTTGTGCCGTCAATTGGGTCGACTGCAACGTCGGTGTTTGGCGTGCTGCCATTGCCAACTCGCTCGCCGTTGTAGAGCATTGGGGCTTCGTCTTTTTCGCCTTCACCAATGACCACAATTCCGTCCATGTTCACTGTGTCGAGCACGTTGCGCATGGCGTCAACTGCTGCACCATCGGCTGCGTTTTTATCGCCTCGTCCTACCCACCTTGAGGCGGCGAGTGCTGCGGATTCGGTGACGCGCACCAGTTCCATTGCGAGGTTACGGTCGGGTCTTTCGCGTGCGGGCATGGCACAAAATCTAGTCGCAATTCGTATTTGGACTGAAACGAAGTAGCGTTCGGTACATGAGCGAATGGAACCCCAAAGACCCAGAGGCGCTCACCACGCGTTACGACCTTGCCGATTGGTCTGTTGACGATCGAGCCGATGTTGCCGCAGCACTCGCGGATGCAGAGGTTGCCCACTCATGGGATGGCTCAGAGTTGCTGGTGGCACAAGACACCGAGCAGATCGTCGACGCAATTTTGGATGAAATCGAGGACGAACTCGATGATCTTGAAGACGGCGATGACGATGACTCGGGTGAAGACAACATCACTGAATACGAACTGGATGAATGGTCAGAAGGCGAGCGCAAACAGTTGTGCGACATGCTGGACAATTTGGACATCGGTTACCGCTGGGATGGCACCATGCTGCTGGTTCCCATCGGAGTTGAAGCAGTTGTTGACTCTTGCTTGGACTCCATTGACAGTCGTGGCGTAACTTTTGTAGATGACAACAACTGAGACTTCGGGTCCATCTGAAGTTCTAGCCGAAGTGGAGTTTTTCCACTCCAGGCCAATTACGCCAACACGTCGGTTGTCGCTTGGCGCGCTGAATTTACCAATTGACCCAACGCCTGGGCTTGGCGGAATTTTGCTTGGCGCAATTGTTGCGGCGCATGCAGGAAATGTCCATGAAGATTTGATTCCCGATGTGCACCGCTTGATTTCACAAATTGAGCAGGGCGAGCGCATCGTGCAACCACGACTGCGACATCGCTTTCAAGCAGACCGCCATGGGCTTGCACGAAGCGTGCATCGCATGATTGGCGAAAACGATTCCATTCGCTTCGAATTTTCTGAAGGTGGAACTCCGCTACAACATGTGCTTGGTGCCATAT
>CANKUF010000113.1 GCA_947486675.1 Acidimicrobiaceae bacterium | reverse complement strand
CGCGAACGCGAAAGTTGCTCCCCCGATGCATGCAATGCCCCAGCCAAGTCGGTGGTGCCAAACCCGCGAAGCGCAAGCACGGTGTTCACCACGTCATCACCAGACTTATGAACGTCTTGGGACTTGGCTGCAATCACATCTTTTCCGAACACCAACACGCTGTAATCGGCAGGCTCACGGGCAGCAATAGAGGCTGCAGCCATTGCCGAATTGGCAAGCGGCTTGCCGCCCATCGAACCACTGCGGTCCACCACAAGGCTGATAGCTGTTCCTGGCTTCAACCATCCACGCACTCGCAACTCATCTGCGTCCACCACACCGGTTGCGCGCAATTCGTTCAACGCATCGAGACTTGCATCAATATCAATGTCACCTGCATCAGGCTGATATTTGCGCAACGACATTTTTCCAATTCCTCGTGGGCGAGGCTTTCCACTTTGTGCCAGATCAATCAAAATTCGTCCAGCAAGCTTGCGTGCAAGGTCGCGCAACGCAGGGTCGGTTGCCGCTGTCAGGTCGGCAAGCATTGACAATGTTTCATCTGGAGAGTTCTGCATCGCTTCATCGAATGCAATTTCGTCAAGTTCGCCAACTTCAGGTGAGATCTCTTCAAACCCAGAATGCTTCGCCAGCTCTTTGCGCGAAGTTGTTCGCTTGCTTGCTTGCTGCGCAGCCTGTTCGGCCTGCGCACCCTCTTTCACTAGTGGGAGTTCGTTGCCCCAGTCGGGGCGCCAGCTTTTCCCGCGTCGCCGTCTTCCGGTTTCACGCCAAACACGTCAGCAAAGATTTCAGTAATCACTTCTTCTGCGCTGCGCACACTTCCTTCACGCAAGCGCACGCGACCTGTTAGTGCAACGAGTGCACTGTCTAAACCAATCGCAGTGGTCTCAACCGATGCATTACGCATTGCCGACAAACTGGCAGCGACTACTGCAGTATCGATTGCGCCTCGAACCGATGAACCAAAACGCAAGTCAGAATGATTCCGCGTACGGCGCACCATTTCTACAACTTTGCCAACCCAGTCACGCGACACCTTTGACGTGCTGTTCTGTTTTGTAGTTTCGCGAATCACAATTTCCACTTCGTCTGCAGCGCTTTGATATGTCATCGCAACGCGACACACACGGTCATACACAGCACTTGAAATGCGCGCTGTGCCCACTGCATCAAACGGGTTCATTGCTGCAACAAGCCGGAACCCAGCAGCGCTTTTCACGGTGCCCAGACGCGGAACCGTAATTTCACCTTCACTCATCACCGTGATGAGCACGTTCAACGTTTCTTCCGGAATGCGATTGATCTCTTCGACATACAACAACGAACCATCGCGTAGTGCTGACACCAGCGGTCCATCAACAAATACGTCGGCGCTGTAGCCATCGGTCAGTACTCGCGCAGGGTCAAAGTGTCCAACCAAACGCGCTGGAGTGAGTTCGGCGTTGCCTTCAACGAAGGCGAAACCAACGCCGAGTGCTTCGGCAACAGACCGCAAAAGCGTTGATTTTCCTGTGCCTGGAGGGCCTTCCAACAAAATGTGGCGACCACCATGCAGTGCAGCAACGACAAGTTCAAGTTCGCGCGCGCGACCAACAACCGAAGTTGCCGAAACGCGAAGAACGTCGCTTGCCGACGCTGCTGCCATACGTGTGTGACTAACTAGTCGAACTTAATAACGCCACGGATATTTTCTCCGTCGCGCATTGCTCGGTAACCCTCGTTGATATCGCTCAATTTGTATTCCTTGGTAACAAGACCATCGAGGTCAAGCTGACCTTCGCGATACAGACCCATCAACTTTGGAATGTCGGAGCGCGGGTTGCCCGACCCGAACAGCGAACCAACCAACTGCTTTTCCATCAACGTCAGGTCGAGCAAGCTCATGCCTGCACCAAATTCTGTTGCTGGGTGAATGTTGGTGACAACAACACGACCGCGCTTTGCAGTGAGTGCCATTGCTTCGTGGATAACTGCGCCGTTGCCAACACCCATGGTCATGATCACCTTGTTGGCCATGGTTCCCCATGTGAGTTCTTGCAACAGTGGCAATGCTTCAGTCATCGAGTTTGCAGTGTGTGTTGCACCAAACTCCATTGCCTTCTCGCGCTTGAATTCCACTGGATCGATTGCAATGATGCGCTTTGCACCAGCAATGCGTGCACCCTGAATTGCGTTTGCACCAATACCACCAACACCAACAACTACAACCGTGTCGCCTGGCTTCACTTCGGCTGCATACACGCTTGAGCCCCAACCGGTAACTACTCCGCAACCGAGCAAGCATGCACGATCAAGCGGAATGTCTTTTTCAATCTTGATACAACTTGCCTCGTGCACAACCGTGTGTTCGGCAAATGTTCCAAGGAGACACATGATGCCGACGTCTTTGCCACTGGCGTGGTGACGCGATGTCTGATCACTAATTTGCTTTCCCGTTGCCATGAATGCACCAAGGTCGCACAGGTTTTGATGACCAGTGCTGCAGCTGACGCAACGACCACATGACGGAATAAATCCGAACACCACGTGATCGCCAGGTGCTAACCAACTGACGTTCGATCCAACTTGTTGCACAACGCCAGCGCCTTCGTGGCCGCCGATGATCGGTAATTCAAATGGCAAGTCGCCAGTAACCAAGTGCTCATCGCTGTGGCACATGCCGGAAGCGGCAAGCTTGACCAACACTTCGTTTGGACCTGGAGCGTCGAGTTCAATTTCTTCGATTGTCCAAGGAGCATTCAACTCCCACAACACTGCTGCCTTCGTCTTCACACTGACCCCCTCGTCACTGTCGCCAGGCGCAGGGTGCGCCAGCGAGATACTGGCTCTATTGTTGCCCAGCCATCGGCGCTGACGCTACCCCGAGCCCGCTGCCTGAGTACTGTGGTTGGTGATGGACACCACAGCACCACTAGCCGTTGATACCGCCCAGGCCCAGACTGCAAGCCACGACAGCGTTTCCTCGGCAACCACCACACCGCACATCGTTGAAGAACTCCTCGTTGAGGAAATTTCCATCGACGGCATGTGTGGCGTGTACTAACCCGCAGACGTTTCACTATGACCGTCACCCTGGATTCAGCGTGTGAGTTGCACCCTCAAGTTGCACTTCGTCCTGAACCATTCGGAGCACTTGCCTATCACTATGGCAATCGCAAACTTGTTTTTTTGAAACACCCAGACGTCGTTGCTGTGCTGCGCGATGTTGCTGCACACGACACACTCGCCGACACGTTGGTTGCACACAATGTTGCACCAGAGCGTTGGAATTCATTTGTGAGCGCACTCAGTTCACTTGAGACATCGGAGATCATTCGTGTCCGTCAGTAACTTAACCACACAACTCAAAGGCGGACTAGACGCACCAATTTGTTTGACATGGGAACTCACCTATGCCTGCAACTTGCAATGCATCCATTGTTTGTCCAGCAGCGGTCGCCGCGACCCACGCGAACTCGACACTGACCAGGTGAAGAATGTGCTTGATCAGCTGCGCGACTTGCAGGTGTTCTACATCAACATTGGTGGTGGCGAGCCAATGATTCGCAAAGACTTCTTCGAGATTCTTGAACATGCCGAACACAACAACATCGGTGTCAAGTTTTCGACAAACGGCACGTACATCACTGCAGAAAATGCGCAGCGACTTGCTTCCATGAACTATCTCGATATCCAAATCAGCATGGACGGCGTCGACCGTGCGACAAATGATGCCGTGCGCGGTGAAGGCTCATTCGACACTTCCATTGCTGCCATGAACTTTTTGCGTGATGCAAACTTTGGTCCGTTCAAAATTTCTGTTGTCATGACTCGACACAACGTTGATCAACTCGATGCATTCAAGCAACTTGCCGACAGCTATGGCGCGCAACTGCGAATCACTCGCTTGCGCCCTGCAGGCCGAGGTGCAGACACGTGGAATGAATTGCACCCAACCCAAACACAACAACGGCAGATC
>CANKUF010000112.1 GCA_947486675.1 Acidimicrobiaceae bacterium | reverse complement strand
AATGATGACGACAAAGCAAACCTACAAAACCGGTCTTGGAACTTCTGATGCCGACAGCATCACGCTGTTGGGTCACGACTTAGCAACCGAGATTCTCGGTAAGTATTCATTCGGCGAATTGTCGTACTACTTAATTACGAAGCGTCGCCCAACACCGGGTCAATTGGTGATGTTCGAGGCCGTGCTTGCATCTCTTGCCGATCATGGCTTTACGCCAACTGCAATTGCTGCACGACTCACATACGCAAGTGCACCAGATTCGCTGCAAGGTGCGCTTGCTGCAGGTTTGCTTGGCGGAGGTTCACGCTTCCTAGGTGTTACCGAAGACTGTGCGCATTTCCTTGCTCGCGAGTTGAAGGAAATAGGCGCTGCACCGACAACACAAGATGGTTGGGATGCAGCTGCACTGAATGCGGTGCAGAAGCAAAAAGACATTGGCAAGTTTGTTCCCGGACTTGGCCACCCTGTGCATAAGCAAGGCGACCCGCGCACACCAGTGCTGATGGCCATGGCCCGCGAGCAAGGTTTGTTTGGTGCTCACCTTTCGCTGTTCGAAGCAATTGGCCGCGTGCATTCGCAAGTGCTTGGCAAAACTTTGCCACTGAATGGCGCAGGAGTCTGTGGTGCAGTGCTGGCCGACGCTGGAATACCAATGGGAGTTATGCGCGGGGTAGCCCTGCTTGCACGCTGTGCAGGTTTGTTGGGCCACCTGGTGGAAGAACAGACCGACCCAATTGGTATTGACGTGTACATGAACGTCGATCGCAACATCGACTACCAGCCACCCAAATAGCCCACATCTATTCGGGTATCCCCGATGAGTGGATTGCTCAGTAACGAGTCCGCTCTGTGGTAATTTGTCCGTTAGTCGGACAAATCGCCGACATGAACATATGGGGGTAATTCAATATGGGAAATTCACTTGCGCCCAGCGCCTCACAGCGTTGGCACAAATGGGTTGAAGCTCATCCAGTAGGCGGCCTCGCCGTCATTGGTTTGATCGCAACCCAACTCGGCACGTACTTCGGTTACGTGTTTCCAGCGTTCGGTATTCCGACGCTTCCATGGCCAATGTATAACGGTGCTTTGGCACTCGGTATCAATGGCCCAAGCTGGGGTAGCTACTTCAATGCGGACTACACCATCGCTGGTACAAACGCAGGCTGGTTGTTCTTCTCAGGACAGTCACTTCACTTCATCAACGGCATCGTGTTCGCGATGTTGTTCGGTATTTTTGCTCACAAGCAAATTCCGGTGAAGAGCCATGTTGCTAAGGGACTTATCTACGGAATCATCATGACCATCATCAGTGCTGGCGTGCTTGTTCCTTATGCATATGTTGCTGAGCAGGGTTACGGCCTCTTCTTGTTGGATGGACCTGATGGTTGGAAACTTCCATTCGGCATCTTGGTATGGCACCTCATTTACGGTGGCATGATCGGAATGCTCTATCAGCCAAAGGACGACAACTAGTCATCCCCGCGTAAGCGGAAAGAATTAGCAAAAGCCCGGCTCAGTGAAAACTGGGTCGGGCTTTTGTGTTTACTGAATTACTTAAACAAACGCTTAGCAGCAAGCTCTGAGCCTTGAGCAAGCGAAGCAAGTTTTGCAAACACCACGTCAGGGTCGATGGTGGTGGTGCCAACATGAACAGAGAATCCGCAATCAACACCCGCAAGCAAACGATCGGGTTCAACAACTTCTGCCCAGCGCTCTAAGCGTTGAGCAACTACTTCAGGGTGTTCGATGTAGTTGGACTGTGGCTCGATGACACCTGGGCAAATGAACTTGTCTTTCGGAACACCAAGTTCTTTCATGACAGCCCATTCGTGTGAGTGACGTGGGTTCGCACCTTCGAACAACACGGTTTGTGGTTTTGCTGTCCACACAATGTCAATGATGTCGGCAATAGAAATGTCGTGGTGGTGCGGGCCGGGGTAGTTGCCCCAACATAGGTGCATGCGCAGTTGCTCAACAGGAATGTTGCGAACCGCGTGGTTCAGTGCCTCGATGTTTGTGCGAATGGTGGCGCGGAATTCTTCTTTGGACTGTTTTGCATATGCGCTGTGACGACCCATTGCCAAGTCTGGGCAGTCCACCTGTACCACAGCACCTGCAGCGGCAATTGCTTCGTATTCAAATCGCATTGCCTCGGCTATTGCGAAGACGTATTCTTCGCGAGTTTTGTAATACTCGTTGCCGAAAAACAATGACACAACACCGGGAGATGCTGCACTTGTAAAAATGTCTTGGTGCTTGTTCTCAGTTGCTGCACGACGTAATTCGGTCATGTCTTTGACCGCGGCGTCTTTGTCGATCACTTCAATTGGTGAAGTGCAAGCGGGAGCACTGCGCTTGCGCCTTCCTGGGTTTCCTGCAACTGCTTCGGCGCTGCGAGGAAAGTCAACGAGGTCCTCAAAGAAATACGACTGCACGGATTCGCCGGTGAAACCCGACAAGCGGTCTTTTACGTATGTTGCATACGAGGGCTTCGACATTTCGCCGTCGTTAATTATGGTTACGCCGGCTTCAACCTGCTTTCGCACCACTTCGTCAATTGCACTACAGACGCGCTGGTCGAGTGCTTTGGCATCCACGGGTATTCCGTCGCCAACTGCCCACATGATCTGGATCAAATCGTCTGGTCGAGGGAGGCTTCCCGTGTGCGTGGATGGAATGGTGTGTGCAGTTCGGCCCATTGGGTGCTCCTTTTGACTCTGCCAAACACTACGAGATTTCCAGCGGGCGCCCGAAAGTGGGAACCAGTTCTGACTGTCGAGAATGCGAACAAAGCGTGTATTTTGTACCTATCTTCAACGAAAGGTTTGACATGACCACTTACTCACAGGTGTATATCGACGGTCAATGGGTTGCTTCAACAGGAACTGGTTCCATATCGGTTTTTGACTCAACGAACGAGCAAGTAATGGCAACTATTCCTGAAGGTACGGCAGATGATGTGAAGAAGGCAGCAGCTGCGGCAAAGGCTGCTTTCGGTTCATGGAGCGCACTTACGCCAGCCGATCGTGCTGGTTACATGAACAAGATCGGCGATGCTTTGGCAGTGCGCATGGACGAAATTGGTTCAGTCATTTCGCGAGAGACCGGAATGAACAAACCATTTTCAAACATGATTCAGGTTGGTCTACCAATCAATTCGTTTAAACAAGCAGCAGCGGTTTCGCAGTCGTTTGAATACTCACGCCAAATTGGCAGCTCAAGTGTGGTGCGCGAGCCAGTAGGTGTCGTTGGTTGCATCACTCCATGGAACTATCCACTGCATCAAATTTCGGCAAAGGTTGCCTTTGCGATGGCAGCAGGTTGCACAGTGGTGTTGAAGCCAAGTGAAGTTGCACCAGTAGATGCATTTATTTTGGCAGAGATAATTCACGAAGCAGGACTGCCTAAGGGCGTGTTCAACTTGGTCACTGGTACTGGCCCAGTAGTGGGCGAAGCAATTGCGGCAAGTGCCGACATTGACATGGTGTCATTCACAGGTTCAACGCGTGCAGGAAAGCGCGTTGCACAAGTTGGTGCAGAGACCATCAAGAAGATTGCTCTCGAGTTGGGTGGCAAGAGCGCAAACATTATTTGTGACGACCTTGACGAAGCAACATTTGCAAAAGCCGTCATGGGTGGAGTTGGTAAAGCATTCTTGAACAGTGGCCAAACCTGTTCGGCACTCACGCGAATGTTGGTTCCACGTACCCGCTTGGCAGAAGCAGAAAAGTCAGTAGTTGCTGCAGCGGGTGGAATGAAAGTTGGCGATCCGTTTGCTGAAGGTTCAAACCTCGGACCATTGGCATCTGCGGCTCAGCGTGATCGAGTGCAGTCGTACATTGCTAAAGGCATTGAAGAAGGTGCAAAGTTGATCTTCGGTGGTCCTGGTTCACCAGAAGGACTGGCAACTGGTTACTACGTAAATCCAACCGTGTTTTCTTAAGTGACGAACTCAATGGCAATTGCTCAAGAAGAAATCTTCGGGCCAGTGTTAGTGGTTATTCCTTACTACAC
>CANKUF010000111.1 GCA_947486675.1 Acidimicrobiaceae bacterium | reverse complement strand
CCATGCAAGCTCATCGCCGCGCTTCAGCAATGCTGCGCGCAACACTTCATCACGACCCCCATTACGGATGTACCACTGTCGACTGGTCACAATTTCAAGTGGACGATCACCCTTTTCAAAGAATTTGACCGGATGCGTAATTGGCTCCGGCTCACCATTCATGTCGCCACTAAGACGCAACATCTCAACGATTGCGGTCTGTGCCTGTTTCACGCCCTTGCCAGCAAGCGCTGCGTAATTCGCAGTTCCTGTTGCTGACGTAATCCAGTCAGGCATGTCGGCAACGATGCGACCGTCACGACCGATAACTGGCCGCGTCGGCAAATTCAATTCACGCCACCAAATGACGTCGGTGAGATCGCCGAATGTACAAATCATGGCAATGCCGGTGCCCTTGTCGATCTGTGCAAGTTCGTGTGCAACGACGGGAACTTCAACATCAAACAATGGAGTGCGCACGGTTTTGCCAAACAGTGGCTGGTAACGCGGGTCGTCTGGGTGTGCAACGAGGGCAACGCAAGCAGGGATTAATTCTGGGCGAGTAGTGGCAATGGTGACGTTGCCCGAGCCATCGGTGCGGGCGAAGTTAATGGAGTGATACGCACCAGGTCGTTCGCGGTCTTCAAGTTCGGCTTGTGCAACTGCAGTGCCGAAGTCGACATCCCACAATGTTGGTGCTTCTTGCGCATAAGCCTCACCGCGGGACAAGTTGCGAATGAATGCTGCCTGACTTGTTCGTCGCGCGTAGTCACTAATAGTGGTGTACAACAACGACCAGTCAACCGAAAGTCCAAGCCTGCGGAAGAGGTCTTCAAAAATCTTTTCGTCCTGGTGCGTCAGTTCAACACACAACTCAATGAAGTTTGGACGCGAAATGGCTACTGCGCGATGATCTTTTGGAACATCGCCGCGGAATGGCGGCGTGAACTTTGGGTCGTAGGCAACGTTTGGGTCGCATGACACGCCGAAGTAGTTCTGCACACGGCGTTCTGTTGGCAAACCGTTGTCGTCCCAACCCATTGGATAGAACACGCTCTTGCCGCGCATGCGCCAAAAGCGTGCAACGGTGTCGGTGTGTGTGTAGCTAAACACGTGTCCCATGTGCAGCGAACCGCTGACGGTTGGGGGTGGGGTGTCAATGGCAAAAACTTGGTCGCGCGATGCGTTGCGATCGAAGGTGTAGACGCCCGATGTCTCCCATTTTTTGATGAGAGTGGATTCCAGGTTGTCGAGGGTTGGCTTTTCAGGGACGTTCATCGCGGTTCAACTGTATTGGAGCGCAACTCAGCTTGGCATCTTGTTGCGCCTCTAGGCTTGACCCGTGCTGCATTTGTACGACACCGTTACGCGCGAGGTGCGCGAACTGAAAATGCGAGAGCCAGGCAAGTTGGGCATCTATTTGTGCGGACCAACCGTGTACGGGCCACCGCATTTGGGCCACGGTCGAGCCACATTGGTGTACGACATTTTGCGCCGCTATTTGGAGTGGTCAGGCGTGCAGGTTCGATTGGTGTCCAATATCACCGATATTGACGACAAAATTATTGACCGCGCTAATCGAGAAAATCGCGACTGGACTGAAATCACGCACAAATGCGAAGACGTGTGGTTTAAGGCAATGGGCGAACTTGGCGTGTTGCGCCCTACTGATGTGCCGCATGCAACTGAATATGTAGATCAGATGGTGTCCATGATTGGCGACCTCATGTCGCGCAATGCCGCGTACGCCACCGACGACGGCGTGTACCTCGATATTTCGTCTGTTCCCGATTACGGCTTGCTTGCGCATCAAAGTTTGGATGACATGTTGAGTGGTGGTGGCGATCGTGAAGTTCTTGGTGCTGCACAAAAGCGTCAATCAGCGGACTTTGCATTGTGGAAGTTTTCAAAGCCTGGTGAACCAAGTTGGGAATCACCATGGGGCGCGGGCAGGCCTGGCTGGCACAGCGAGTGTGTGGTCATGAGTTTGGAGTTGTTGGGCGAAGGTTTCGACCTGCATTGTGGTGGAGCAGACTTGCGCTTCCCGCATCACGAAAACGAACGTGCACAAGCCGTGGCGCTTGGAAAAACGTTTGCACAGCACTGGATGCATAATGGCTTTGTTGTTGATACCGAAGGCGAAAAAATGTCTAAGAGCCTTGGCAACGTCACGAACCTGGTGGACTTGGTCCAGCACTACGACCCACGTGCGTATCGCATGTTGCTGTTGCAAACGCACTACCGCTCACCGGTAAAAGTTGGTCAAGACAACATTGATGCCGCAGTGAATTCACTTGCTGGTCTCGATGGTTTTGCTAACCGCATGGCGAATGCCTCGCTGCCAACCGCCGAAGCTGATGCAACGGTGATTGCACAGTTCCGCACGCACATGGACAACGACATTGACACTTCATCAGCAATGGCGTTGATTTTTGACGCGGTGCGTCGCGCAAACATTGCAGCAGAGTCTGGTGACACTGGAACCACTGCAGCGCTCGCGAATGCGGTTACTGAAATGACGCAAGCGCTTGGTCTGAAGTTGAGTGCAGGTGACGACGTTGATGCGGCAATCGTGGAGCGTGCGAACGCTCTGGACGCCGCACGAAAAGCAAAAGACTTCGCACAAGCAGACGCGATTCGTGACGAACTTCAAGCGGCTGGCTATGTGGTGGAAACCACGAAAGACGGCACGCGAGTGCGTCGCAGTTAGATTCAGTTCCACTCATCATGAACGCTGAAAAAACAGTTCGGGAACCGTTGCCACGTGGCTTTTGGGTCATTTGGTCAACCGTTGCACTCGACATGGTTGGGTTCGGCATTGTTGCTCCAATTCTTGGTCGCTATGCCGACCGGTACGGCGCAAACGGGTTTCAAGTTGGTCTGTTGTTCGCCTCGTTTTCATTGGCGCAAATGGTGTTCTCTCCAATTCTTGGTCGCTGGTCCGATCGCGTTGGCCGCAAACCCGTCATCGTCATTTCATTAATTGGAACTGCAATCGGCAGCTTTATTACGGGTGCAGCAGGTGCACTGTGGGTGCTGTTCGCGGGCCGCTTAATTGATGGTGCATCGGGAGCCAGCGTGTCTGTTGCACAAAGCGCTATTGCCGACTTAGGTGCTCCAAAGCAGCGAGCGCGAATGCTTGGCATGTTGGGCATGGCATTTGGAGTGGGGTTTGTTGTCGGCCCAGCACTTGGTGGACTTGCTGCACTCGGCGGACCACACGTTCCTTTTTATGTTGCGGGTGTGCTTGCTTCAATCAATGCGGTTGCTGCAATCATTCGCTTGCCTGAAACAAAGAAGGTGCGTGAGGAGCAGCCAGTTGTTGCGCATGTGCCAAAACAGCGCAACATCACATCATTTGTGCTGATCGGATTTTTCTCAGTGCTTCCATTCGCAGGTTTTGAAGCAACGTTTTCGCTGTTTGGTGGATCTCGATTCAATTTGACGGAAGCCGGCACAGCAGCGGTGTTTCTAGCAGTTGGATTGCTGATGTCTGCAGTGCAAGGTGGGCTTATTGGTCCGCTTACAGAGAAGTTTGGCTCGTTGAATTTGCTACGAGTGGGTCAAGTACTCGTTGCAGTGGGAATGTTGTTCCTTGGGGCCGCTGTGGTGTGGCCTGTACTCATCATTGCGCTCGTGTTGATGGTGATTGGTGCAGGAATTGCAAGCCCTTCACTTACCACGCTTGTTGCGAACTCGGCGCCAGAAGCAAAACGCGGGGAAGTGCTTGGCTTTCAGCAGTCGTCCAACGCACTTGCACGTGTTATCGGTCCACCGCTTGCAGGTTTAGCGTTTGATCACATTGGTATTGGCGCACCGTTCACCCTTGGTGCAGGCGTGTATCTCGTTGCCATTTTTGTTGCATCGCGTCGCTCCCTTCAACACGCCAAATGAGCGAAGAAACACGCATGGGCTATCAGCCTGCACTCGATGGCTTACGAGCGCTCAGTGTTATTGCGGTCATCTTGTATCACGCTGGAGTGCAATGGATTCCGGGTGGGTTCATTGGCGTAGAAGTGTTTTTCGTAGTCAGTGGTTTTCTC